>PFOG01000011.1:1640-3979 GCA_002792395.1 Candidatus Portnoybacteria bacterium CG_4_10_14_0_2_um_filter_44_20
CTTCGCTTCAAGCGTCATCTGACAAAAAGCAAGCGGAAAAAATTGTGCGTAAATTAAAGAAATCATAAATTTATGGAAAGCAAATTTAATCCAGAAGCAATTCAACAAACACCGCAAGAGCAAAGCCCCGAAGAACAACACGAGGTTTTGCCCGATGTTGGTGAAGTGATAGAGCAGGGACGCGAGGCGGCTGAAGGTGTTAACGCACAAATTGCCGCTGATTTGGAGCAAGCAAAAATTTTACAAGAGCAATTAGACGAGCAAGCTCGGCCTGTGGTTGAGCAAATTCAAGGATTGCAAAAAGAAGTCGAGGAGGAGAAGGCGGCTTTTGATGCTCGCGCTGAGCGACTTAATTCTCCGTATGTTCTCTCGCCAGAATTAGCAAAAGTGCTTAAGGTTTCTCGTGTGCTCAAACGGCCGCTTCTTTTGGAAGGCGAGCCCGGAACTGGAAAAACTTCTTTAGCTTACGCCCTAGCAGGACATGAAGATTTACCAATCATTCACGCGCAATGTAAAAGTACAACCTCCGCTCAAGAACTTCTCTACACTTTTGACGTGGTCCAACGTCTTCAAGACGCTCAGCTTGGCAAAGACGTTTCCGACCCGCGAAAATATGTCAAATTAGGGCCACTCGGCAGAGCATTTTCAGCCCAAGAGCAGGTTATTCTTTTAATTGACGAGGTTGATAAGGCTAAACGTG
The DNA here is from genome assembly GCA_002792395.1 of Candidatus Portnoybacteria bacterium CG_4_10_14_0_2_um_filter_44_20. Classification (GTDB taxonomy): domain Bacteria; phylum Patescibacteriota; class Minisyncoccia; order Portnoybacterales. The sequence continues at coordinate 2,341 of PFOG01000011.1, forward strand.
ATTTTTCAAATGACCTTCTCCACGAGCTTGATCAAATGTCTTTTTTCGTTACGGAAACTGGAGAAGAAGTAGCAGCTAAGAACAGACCAATAGTTATTGTAACTTCCAACCACGAGCGGGATTTACCAGAACCTGTTTTGCGTCGAGTAGTGTATAGCTATATCGAATTTCCAAGCCCAGAGCAGATGACAGAAATTGTAAAAGCTCATATTCCTGATGTAAGTGAAAAATTATTGCAGAGTGCGGTTAGACGATTCTATGATATTCGCCAAGCCGAAGGATTAGAGAAAAAACCATCTACTTCTGAAATGCTGGATTGGATTAAAGTTTTGCGGGAGTTTGGTGTTGAAGAAATCGGTAAGGATATCCCTTATCCAGAAACACTTTTAAAATATAAAGAAGATACAGAGAAAATTTTGGGCGTAAAGCAGGAAAAGTACGAAGAACTTCGAAAAGCCGAAATGCCAGAGTCAGTAATTGCCGCCCTTAATGGCGAGAGGGTTGTCAGATTGAAAACAAAATCCCAATATGATCAATATGAACCAGACAATTCAATTTATACATTGCTGGCAAACGAAGGGTATGAGTTTACGACGCCAAAAGATTACGGACGAAGACCTTTTGATATAAACCTTGAGGGTGTCCGTCGTGTGGATAATTTAACTTTTGCCCTTTACGATCCCAAAGATCCCAAAAAGGGCGAACCTTATTTATACGAATTGTTAAAAGAACGAGGATTGGTCGAAAGTGAGTTTATTGTAACAGATAAGCCACTGGATTTTGCAGAGGTTGAAGATAGCAACGAGTTATATACAAAAGGTAAAGACGCACAAGGACGTGCAATTTATCGGACCAAAAACGGGAAATTCATCTTTGAACAAAGATTGTCTCCCGAAACTGCTAATGAATAAATAAGCTATGGGCGAAAAATTTATTCCAAATTTTGAAGGGCAGGAAGGGTTTATCACTCCCGAAAAGCCCGAACCGGAAAAAAGCCCTAGCGAACAACCGAAAGCTAGGGATTTTTTGTATGATCCTCAAAAGCAAGAAATTCTTATTTTTTCAAAAACAAAAAGTGGCGAGACAAGAGAAACGCGACATCCATTCCAAGAATTTTTATACGCTTTGCGCGAGGAAGAAATAAAAGCGTCAACAAGCGAATGGATTGATTTGCAAAAAGCGTTAGCCGAGGGCGAAATACAGAGCATTGATGATTTGTATGTTGTCTCCCGCGCTGTTTTAGTCAAAGACGTAACCGGTTATCCAAAATTTGATACGGTATTTGGCAGAATGTTTTATGGCGTTGAGCCAACCGAACCAAAAGCAGAAGACGAATACAATGAAGAACCCGAGGAAAAAACGGAAGAGGAAACAGAGCAGCAGGAAGAAAAAGAAGAAGCCGAAGAAGAAAATCTATCTCAAGAAATCGTAGAGCCGGGGCTTACCGAAGAACACCACGGCGGCGAAGATGTTCACAAGGCGATTGAGGATTCAAAATCTTTCAGTCATGAAGGTGGCGGTGAACCACAGCAAAAAAGCGAGAAAGCAGGCGAAGGCCAAAAGAAAGAGCAGGAGGGGAAAGGACAAAAATTAGAGCAAGGAGAAGGCGGGGGCGAAAAGAAAAAGGAAGGTGAGGGTG
>PFOG01000212.1 GCA_002792395.1 Candidatus Portnoybacteria bacterium CG_4_10_14_0_2_um_filter_44_20
AAGTGATTTCGGAATATGGAAAATAAGGATTATTATGAAAAAAAATCCTAAAATTATCATTCTTGGCGGCGGGCCCACGGGATTGGGCGCGGCTTGGCGTTTGCGCGAGCTTGGGTATGAAAACTGGGTTTTGTATGAAAAGAACGCTTTTTGTGGCGGCTTATCATCAACATTTAGAGATGAGCAGGGTTTCTTTTGGGATGTTGGCGGCCATGTAATCCATTCTCACTATAAATATTTTGATAGGTTTCTATCGAAGGTGCTGAAAAAAGATTTTTATCGGCATCAAAGGGAAAGCTGGATCAAGACTACCAATTCGTGGGTACCGTATCCTTTCCAAAATAATTTACGGTATTTAACGAAAGAGGTTCAGTTGGAGTGCGTGTTGGGAGTAGCTAAGGCGGATATTGAGAAAGCGAAGAAAGCAAAGAATTTTGAAGAATGGATAATAAATGTTTTTGGGCATGGAATTGCTAAGTATTTTTTGTTTCCGGACAATTTTAAGCGTTGGGCAACCCCGTTGAATAAAATGGATAAGGGCTGGATAGCTGATAGAATCAGCGTCGTAGATTTTAAGAGAATATTGGAAAATTTGATTTATGAAAAGGACGATATTTCTTGGGGGCCGAATAACACTTTTATTTTTCCGAAGTTTGGCGGTACTGGCGAAATTTCAAGCAGGGCGGCAGAGTTTCTAAAAGACAATGTATTATCCGGTCGCGGAGTAAAGTCCGTCGATTTAGCTCAAAAGCAAGTCGTATTTAATAATGGGCAAAAAGATAGCTTTGATTATTTAATCAGCACAGTCCCGTTGGATAAATTTCTAAAATTAAGCAAAGATATCCCGAAGCAATTAATTGCCATGGTCAATCGTTTGGCTCACAACAATATTTTAGTGGTCGGGGTCGGCCTTAAAAAAGAAATCAAAACGACAAAATGTTGGGTATACTTTACTGACCCGGATGTCCCGTTTTATCGCTTAAGCTATTTCCACAATTATTCTCCTTTTAATGTGCCGGAAGGAAATCCAAAGAAATTTTCTTCATTAATGTGCGAGGTTTCTTATTCAAGATACAAAAAGGAAAACAAGGAAAACATAGCTGAAAGGTGCATAAGAGGCTTAATAAAAAGCGGCATTGTCAATGAATCAGATAGAACAAAAATCATTTCTAGGGTCGTTTATGATGTCCCTTACGCATATCCGATACCAACCTTGGGCCGCGATAAGATTTTAAAGAGCGTGCAGCTGTTTTTAATGAAAAAAGGAATTTATTCGAGGGGCAGATTTGGCGCCTGGAAATACGAGATCGGCAATATGGACCATAGTTTTATGCAGGGGGTTGAGGCGGTTGATAAGATTCTAAATAATAAAAAAGAAACCATCTGGTCGTTATAAAAATCGCTATAAAAAATGCCCAGTAATACAACTTCCAACATGTTCTTTTATGTCTATGCATTAGAAAGTCTCAAAGACGGGAATCGATATATTGGTTATACAGAAAACTTAAAAGGGAGATTAAAAGAACATAACGACGGTAAAAGTTTATCAACCGAATTTCGCCGCCCATTCAAACTGATTTATTTTGAGGGCTGCCTGGACAAAGAAGACGCTAAGCGCCGAGAATATTATCTTAAAACTACTCAAGCCCAGTATATCAACTTCGACAGTTTTTTGTTTTGCTCCGCGATGCCGCGGGGCGGCCGAAGTTGTATTACTGGGCAAGGTCGAAGATTTTTAGGTTTGAGACTAATTAACTACAAGCATAAGCGACCGGCGCTTGGCATTGGAAGTTGATATACTGGGATGAGGATCAATTTTGTTATATTTGGAATGAATTTGACTGGCGGAACGCGGGTGGTGGCGGAAATAATTAATCATCTGGCTGAACGAGGACATCAAATGAGCGTGGTGACCTTTGGTAGCCCGAAGGATTTAAGGTGGATAGATTTGAAGGCGAAAGTCTATTATGCCAATCGATCCTTAACGCAAAAAATATTCGGCTATTTATATAGGCAAGCTTTTGGCTTTCAGCCTTGGCCGGAAGAAGAAACGCGCCAATTGATAGAATTCATGCCGGATTGCGATATTAATGTCGCCACGATTTCTTATTCCGGTTACGCGGTGAACCGAAGCGGGAAAGGTGTTCCTTTCCATTATAATATGCATTATGAGCCCCTGGTTCGAGAAGAGGGCTATAAAAAGAAAATTATTGAAGAAAGTTATTTTCTGCCGACTAAAAAAATAGTTAATTCGTCTTGGCTGGCTAAACAGATTAAGGAGCGAGTGGGTCGAGATGTCACCGGCTTAGTTTTTCCGGCTATCGACCACGGTATTTTTTATCCGCGGAAAGAAAAGCCGTCGACAAGACGGGGGCGGAAAATTAGAATTGTCAGCTTAGCTAAATATAAATGGTGGAAGGGGCTCCCCGACGCGCTAAAAGCGATTCAGATAGTTCGCGACAGGGGATACGATATTGATTTCCAAACTTTTGGCAGGATATTTGACAGAAACGCTTTGCCAGAAGAGGTGCGGGATATCGAATTTACATTTGTCGGTTCCAGGGTTAACGAGCAATTGGCCGAATTCTATTCCGAGGCCGACATGTTGATTTCCGCTTCTTATTTTGAAAGTTTTCCTCTGCCGCCGCTGGAGGCCATGGCTTGCGGTACGCCGGTCGTGACAACGGTCTACGGGACCGAGGATTACGCTTTTGACAGAAAAAACGCTCTAGTGGTCGAACCCCAAAAACCAGAACAGATGGCCGAAGCGATTATTGAGCTGATTGGAAGCGAGTCTTTATATAATCAGTTGCGCGAAGAAGGAATAAAAACCGCAAAAAGCTTTACTTGGGAAAAAGCGGCGGATAGAATGGAAGAAATTTTTAAAAAGGCCATAGAAAAAAATGCCTGAAGACATTGAGAGTGTTTTTAATTTAAAAAACGGAAT
>PFOG01000133.1 GCA_002792395.1 Candidatus Portnoybacteria bacterium CG_4_10_14_0_2_um_filter_44_20
TCAAAAACCTTATGAGGTATTTAATCAACTAATTAACCAACGCTGTTGCGTTAAAAGTTAGAATCCAATTATTCTTTAATATAACTTTTGCTAGCTAACTAGCACTTGTTTTAGTTTTGACATTTTTATGCCAACGATCAACCAACTCAAAAAACGGCCGCGCAAGATCCAGAAGGCTAAAACCAAATCGCCGGCAATAACGAGGGTTTTTAACACGCTCAAAAATCGCCCGATCAGCACCAATAGCCCGTTTAAGCGGGGAGTTTGCGTGAAAGTTTCGACAACCACTCCCAAAAAACCAAATTCGGCGTTGAGGAAAATTGCCAGCGTGCGCCTCACCAACGGAATGGAAGTGACGGCTTATATTCCGGGAATCGGCCATAACCTGCAGGAACACTCAATCGTCGTGATCCGCGGCAGACGGGTGCCGGATCTAGCGGGGATGCGCTATCATGTTGTCCGGGGCGCGCTGGACGCGGCGGGAGAAGTAAACCCTCGGTGGATTTTAAAACCAAAGGAATAAGCACGCCGAAAAACAAAACTCCGCTGTAAGGACAAAATGCCAAAGCGAAAAGCGTCCCCAAAAGGAAAGAGCCAGTAAATCCTTTTTGCGACAGCCAGATTTTTATTTTTTCAATTTTTTCTCCGCCTTTGCTAAAATTGATCTTGATTACGCCAAACATTAGCAAACCGGTGATAATCAAAACCGGACCCAAAATTTTATCGCCCCAGCCCTGAAAAATGCTTGAAACTTGAAAAGAGGATAAGCCGAAATAAATCAAAGTGGCTAAAATGGTATAGCTTGCTCCCCGGCCAAGCGTGTAAAAAATTCCGCTGAGCAAAGTATGCTTAGCGGTTTTGATTTCTTTAGAAATGTAAGCAATGGCGGTAATGTTAGTGGCAAGAGGGCAAGGGCTAATTGAAGTAAGCACGCCCAAAAGAAAGGCGATTAAAATGGGAATATTGTAATTGTCGATTAAAAAATTTATAAAATCCATAATTCTTTTAAGTAAAGCGAAAAACAAGCTCTGCTTATTTTCCTAAAAGGTTGTCAATTTTATCTTTTAGGTAGCTTTTAAATTGGGCTTCGCTGGAGATTAACCGCCAAACCCTAGTGTCTTCTGCGATGTTGTCCTCGCCATTATAAATAGCGATGAACCACTGGCTTGAAATTTGTATGCCAATTCCTTATTTTCCGGCAGATCAACATTGATTTCTCGAAATTCTATTTTTCCGTCTCGCAATTCCGGTTGAAAATATTCATTGACTGTTTCTCCGGCTAATTTGCCGATAGCAATACAGGAATAACAACGCTGGGTAGCATGAAAAACAAATACTTGAATTTTTTCCGCTGATTGTTTTTCTTCTTTGCTTTGATTTTCTGCGATTTGATTATTTTGGCTTTGCGCTTCGGTTGATTTGTTGCCATTCTTTAAAATCAAAAATACTGTTCCGATAACGGCAATTGCGATAATAAGAATGATGGTTTTCTTTTGCATATTTTTTTATTTTACAAAGGCATTAAATAAATACCCGATTATAATTATATTTATAGTAGTTATGCCAAAAAAATAAATAAGAAGCTTCATTTTCATCACCCTTTTTAAGATTAAGGCTTCCGGCAGTGAAAGACCAACTACTGCCATCATAAAAGCTAGTGCTGTGCCAAGGGGAATGCCTTTTTCAACCAGCGATTGCATAATCGGGATAACACCCACAGCGTTGGCATACATTGGAACAGCTACAATCGCGGCAATTGGCACGGCAAAAAGATTATCGGCTTTAATGTAATTTTCGAAAAAACCAGCCGGAACATAGCCATGTATTACCGCTCCAACAGCAATGCCCAAAAGTACATAGGGCGTTATTTTTTTTGTTAGATCGAAACCTTCATGCCAAAATTTCTTGATCAACGCGCTAAATTTTTCTTTATTGTTTTTAGTTTCTAACTTTTGGCTTTTTATATTCCAAACATAATCGGCGACATATTTTTCAAGTTTTAATTTTCCCAAAACAAAACCGCCAAAAATTCCCAAAAGCATTGCTGATATCACATAAAGAATCGTGATTTTCCAACCAAATAATCCGGCAAAAAGAACAACTGCTACTTGATTCACCAATGGCGAAGTAATTAAAAATGACAAGGTCACGCCAAGCGGAATACCGGCCTCAATGAATCCAATAAACAAAGGAATGGAAGAACAAGAACAAAAAGGCGTAATTGTGCCAAAAACTGAAGCAAAAAAGTAATCCAATCCGTACCATTTTCTGGAAGCCAAAAAGTCTCGAAGTTTTTCTACCGGCAAATAATGCCGGACAATTGCCATAAAATAATTTATGATCAAAAGCAAAATTATAATTTTTAGCGAATCGTAAATAAAAAAATTAATTGAATCGCCTAAATGTGTAGTTTGCTCAATGCCAAAAACATCAAAAGCTATCCAATCGGCAAAAATTTTAATGGGGTAAAAAATATCCATAGTAAAATTAAATAAATTTTTTAATTGTTTCTTTTATTTTTTCTACATCGGGTAAAAATCCGGTTATGACCGGTTTTCCGTCAATTGCTAAAACGGGGCTGGACATTACGCCCATTTCAACAATTTTTTGAATATCGGTGATATATTCCACCTCTGTTTTCAAATCCAGCTCCTCAACTGCTTGTTTTGTCAGCTCAAATAATTTTTTGCAGGTCGGGCAACCCGATCCTAAAACTTGAATTTTCATAGTTTTATTTTCCATAAGAATTTAAAAATTTATTTAATAATTTTGAATACTTTTTTACGGCTTTTTTATTGATTGAATAAATGACTTTTAGCCCCTCTTGCTTTGATGAAACCAGCCCAAAATCTTTCAGCACTTTTAGATGATGAGAGGTGAGATTTTGGGCTAAATCAAGATACTGCCAAATATCGCAAACACACATTTCGTTTTTTTTAAGCAGGCAAAGTATTTTTAAGCGATTTTCTTCGCTTATTACTTTTAGAAATTCGGCTACTTGCGATATTTCGGCAATTGACTTCTTATTTTTGCAACATTTTGGCTTCATAATTTTGGGATTATATCAATCATTATTGATATTGTATAAAATCTAATTTTGATTGTCAAATTTAAATTTTTTGGGTATGCTTAATTTATATTTAGGCGGCGTGCCCCGCAGCATTGCGGGGCGCGACCTCCAATTCCGCCAAAAAAAGGGCGGTTCCCGCCTTCGCCGGTCGGCTATAGGCGAGCAAGCGTTAAAAAATTGAAAGAAAATTGTTTCGCGGTGCCTGTCCCGCATTCATTGCGGGACTCACCGAAGTTCGGTGGGCGGAAACGCAAAACGGGTCAGTTCCGTTCTCCGCCAGAGGCTGATCGCCTTTGGCGGAAAAGCGGGTTCGAGCCTTATTCAGCAATTGCGACCAAAAACAATAAAGATGGCAAAAACAAATTTCAAAAGACAAAAAGGCGGCAAAGATGGATGGGGAGTTGGCCTCGATTATTTGTTTAAAAAATATTGGGATAAAATAGATGACTTGGTGAGAGATAATTATTTTGGTAGACATAATCCAAAATTAATAAATCCCCTGTTTTCGAAGATTTCCGCCGCGTTAGATGAGTCGATTGCGGAAATGAAAACGCGTTGCGGCAAAAACGGTCCCGGATTGAAAGAGTGGGTTGGCAAAGCCAAAAAAATTCGGGAGCTCGCGGCTTCTTCCGTATTATTGAGTGAAAAAGTCATATTCATTGATGCTACTGTTCAGTTTTTAAGAGCGACTTCGTGGAGAGATAAAAAGAAAACAGTGGAGAAAAAGTTTACAATACAAAACGGGGTCAATCAGCTTAAGGGCTTAGTCGTCAGTTGCGCCGAAAAAAGAATAAAGGGTGTGGCAAAGATTGTATTAAATAAAAAAGATTTTTTAAAGATTAAAAGGGGAGATATCTTGATTACCAAAGAAACAAACCCCGATTTTCTGCCCGCAATAAAAAAGGCGGCTGCGTTTGTCGCCGATTTGGGCGGCCTTTTATGCCACATGGCCATTGTAGCGCGCGAATTAAAAAAACCTTGCATTGTTGACACCAAAATCGCCACCAGCGTTTTAAAAGATGGGGACTTAATAGAGATGAACACGGAACAAGGAACGGTAAAATTAATCAGAAAAGTAAAATGACGTTTATTAAAGAGCTGAAGCGTATATCAAGAAGAGATATTGCCATGGCTGGCGGCAAAGGCGCCTCCCTTGGCGAACTGACACGGGTAGGCATGCCGGTTCCGTCGGGTTTTGTCATCCTTTCGACCGCTTTTGAAAAATTTTTGGAAGAAACTGATTTGAATGTTGAGATAAACACGGCTTTAGATTCCGTAAACCGCAAAGAAATTCATACCGCCGAAGACGCTTCCGAAAAAATACAGGCACTGATACTAAATTCAGAAATTCCCAGAGACATCTCCGGTGAAATAAAAAAATCCTTTAAAAAACTTGGCGCAGAATACGTAGCGGTTCGGTCAAGCGCGACCGCCGAAGATAGCTCCATGGCAGCGTGGGCCGGACAGCTGGAAAGCTATCTCAACACTACAGAAAAAAATTTGCTTGAAAACGTAAAGAAATGCTGGGCCTCCCTTTTTACTCCCATGGCGATTTTTTATCGTTTTGAAAACAATTTACGAAACATGAATATTTCTGTGGCTGTCGTGGTTCAAAAGATGATCCAATCAGAAATTTCCGGCGTTTGCTTTACGGCGCATCCCGTCACCAAAAGCCGCGACCGAATGGTGATCGAGGCCGGATATGGTTTGGGCGAAGCAATTGTTGGTGGAATTATCACCCCCGACACCTACATTATTCGCAAAAAAGACAGGGCAATCTTAGACAAAAACATCAGCCGGCAGGAAAAGATGATCATTAAGGGCAATAATGGCAGTAACGAGAAACAAGTCTTAAAATCAAAGCAAGAAAAACAAAAATTACCCGACACTAAAATATTAAAACTGGCTGAAATTTGCAAAAAGATTGAAAATTATTATAAATCGCCGCAAGATATAGAATGGGCATTTAAGAATGACAATTTTTATATTATTCAATCGCGGCCGATAACCACATTGTAAGTTTTAAAGCGATAACCGATGGAAAAAATATGATAATAAGCTCTACGTCTTTTTTAATAATTCTTTGTGCCCTGCTTTTTGGCATAACCATGAAAATCGCCGATTTGCTTAACGAGCACGGCTTAAAGTGGTTTCGTGGAAGCGCGATTATTTTCGGGTTATTATGGGGTATTTTTGGCGCCCTGTTGGTTTTGAGCGACAATGCGATTGCCAATATCGTGCTCGCCATGAATTTGGCTTTTATTATCAGAGGTAGGTTGGACTATCTCAATCATCAAGCCGCCGCCTCCGCCATAGTAATAACTTTCTTATTCGGCGCGACTTTTAATCCCCTTCTATTTCTTGCGTTTTACACCATCTTCTTGATTTTCGGCTCGCTGCGGGATTATATTGGCGATAAACTAAAAGTAAAGACGGGGGTATTAGCCATTTACGATCAAATAATGTGGTATTATCCGATACCCACCCTGATTTACTGCCTTCTCTGCGGAAACTGGATTATTTTTGGGGCATTTTTAACCTTTACGGTCGGCTACGACACAACCAAATTTATTTATAAAAAGAAGGGATACTATTAATATGAACATCGAGGTCAGAAAACCAACCGAAGAAGAAATAAAAGAAGCCGAGTCCTGGCCAACATGGAGTAAAGAAATCTCGAAATTCGACTGGCAATATGATGAGAAAGAAACCTGCTATATTCTCGGGGGCGCGGCAACTGTCACCGACGAAGATGGCCAAAGCGTCAGTTTTTCCGCCGGCGACTGGGTAGTTTTTCCAAAAGGACTTAAATGCGTCTGGAAAATTGACAAACCGATCTCCAAGAAGTATAAATCGAAGTAATTAAGCGAAACAATATGGAACCAAGACAAAAGGAGTCAGCTCCGATGAAAAAAGAACAGTTCGTTGAAAATGAGAAAAAGGAAGCCAGAGAAAATTTCGGCGCATTGCTAGATTTGGTTTTTAAACGCTACGAAACGCCAGATTCAACTATCGCCAACAGCCCCGAACAAATTAAGACTTTCAAGGCGCACGTGGAAGAGGTATTGAATCTCTGCGTCGAAAGAGGCATTGAAAAAAGCCTGGCCACTAAAGAACTTAAAACACTTGAGGTGGTGGCAATCCTGCACGACCTGACCAAAGCCGACCGGCCCGATTCCGACATGAAAGATATCCCCAATTATATGCTGGCCGCCCACGGAGAACTCGGAGCTCAGGAAACAATAAGAATACTTGGAGAACATCCCAAAGTTTTGGAGAAAATTTTGAACACAGGCTATTCTCCCCAAGAGGCCGACAAAACAACTAAATTAATTTCAAGTGCCATCAGAGCCCACATGGGTCCCCACCCCGGATTTATGACTTTCGTTTTAGGTGGGGTAAATGCAAAACTTAAAGAAAAAAGCTTGCCGGAACTTCAACATCCCCGGCCACTGGAAGGCGAAGCTATTTCAGAAACGCTTTTGGCCGCGGACATGCGCTCTCTGGCCGGCCGCAAGGGCCGAGAAAAAGTCCTCGCCATCCGTTCGGCTGTTCCGAACTTTAAACGGGAAGACGAAGAATTATGTGCCGAATACAAAAAACACGGCATCAATCTGGTTTCGGGTGAAGCCGCTCTTTTAAGTGCTTTTGCCAGCGCCGAACAAGCAAGAGATATGTTAAGAAATGAAGACGATCGGCTTTGGATCGATACAGCCATTGAAGCCTCCAAAGAGGAAAATTACTTCTACGAAGACCAGTCGGTAAATTACGCCGCCACGACGGCTAAAAAAGAAAAATTTGAAAAAGCTTCAAAAGATGGGAGAGATAATTAACAATCCAGGCAAACAAGACTCTTCGCCAGAAAATCGCCGAGATGGACGAAACAAACATAACGCTCTTATCATAGCCGCTGTTATCTTGGCGGCTATTTTTATTGCCGGATTATTAATAACCAGAGATCATTTGTTTCCGTTTAAAAAAGAATCTGCCAACCTTGAGAGTAAAGTCCAACCACATTTACTTCCGCCCATTGCCAGCGACGCCGTAATTCCCGCTGAAAAAACAAAGGAAATCTCCCTAAAAATAGAAGAAGCTTCATTGGTCGCCGTTGGCGATATTTCTTTTTCGCGCTCAGTGGAAAGAATGACCAAAATTCACGGTCCTGATTATCCTTTTCTTGAAATCAGAGATTATCTCCAGGGCGCCGACATTGTTTTCGGCAATCTGGAAACTCCGATTACCCCCGGCCGGGAGATTTTAACCGGCGAAATGATTTTTCGCTCCAATCCCGGCACAGAACTATCGCTAAAAGACGCCGGATTTAACCTTTTATCGCTTGCCAATAACCACACGATGAATTTTGGAATAAAAGGACTGGAAGACACCTTTAAATACCTTAAACAAGCCGGCATAAATTATGTCGGCGCCGGCGAGAACGACCAAGAAGCCTATCAACCGGTCTACGTGGAAATTAAAGGCGTAAGGATCGCTTTTCTTGCCTACCAAAACCAGAAAATAGTGCCAACCCCATACGGAGCGAACAGCAGCCGCACCGGAATAGCATTTATGAATACCGAAAAAATGGCCGCGGCCGCCAAAGATGCGAAACAACGGGCAGGTCTTGTTGTAGTTTCCATGCACGCCGGCGATGAATATGTCGCCAAACCGAACAACACCCAGATAAATTTTGCCCACGCGGCTGTTGATGCCGGGGCTGATCTGGTTATTGGGCACCATCCCCACGTCGTCCAAACCATGGAAGAATATAAGGGCAAATACATCTTTTACAGCTTAGGCAACTTTGTTTTCGACCAAATGTGGTCGCAGAATACAAAAAGGGGACTAGCCATAAAAATATTTTTTACTGAAACTAAGGTTAGCGGCATCTCATTTTTGCCGTTCGTCATCGAAAACTACTGCCAGCCGCGTCCGGCCAACGAAACAGAATCAGCGCAAATTCTGCAAAGATTAAATTTTTCCTTGCCGGATGAATTGGCGCAATCGTGGAGCGAAGAATGAAGCTCCCCGCAATGCTACGGGGTATTAGGATTTGAAAGAATAAAAAAAGCCGCCGACTATTTTTGCCAACGGTCATCTATTTACGGTGGCGGCAAATTTAGTACTCCAATTTCACGCCCACTTTCTCGGCAATTTGATGGAACCATTTTTCGTGCCGGTCTACTTTATGTGCCAGAACTACCATTTCCTGAAAATAGGTGTCAGCCCTTTGAACATAACTCTCGACGGTTGCCGATAATTCGCGCACATCCAACTTATCAGCTTTATTCTCTTCAAGCCTCTCTAATCGGCTATCAATTTTGGAAAACCATTCGCCCAAATATTCAATTAATTCTTTGTAATCGTTACTCATAATCAAATTGTATCACTCACCGCAATGCTGTCAATTACATCGCGCAACATCTTGGCGTCTGACACATAAATGGTAACTAGTAGCCTTCACCCGCCCTACTGGATGCTTCTTATTATCCTCCCACCACCCAAACAAATATTACCGCGGTAAAAAACGGCGAACTGGCCGGGAGTAATCGCTTTTTGCGATTTTTTGAAAATCAACTCAGCTTTATTGCCCGGCAACAACTTCAAAATAGCTCTAGCTGGCGACCCAGAGTAACGAACTTTGGCCATGACCCCAATTCCGCCCTTCAGTTTTTCCCCGGAATTTAAATTATAAGGCGACAAAATCGCACCGCGGCTATAAAGATCTTTCTCATTCTTGCTCGCAAATAAAACATTATTTTTAACATCTTTGTGCGCGACAAAATATGGTCCATTCGGCAGATACAATCCTTTCCGTTGCCCAACCGTATAAAAATGCGATCCGGAATGATGCCCCAAAACGTTGCCACTAACATCCCGAATCAATCCCGCTTTCTGGCCAATTTCTTTTTCCAAAAAACAATTTAAACACTTATTGGCCACAAAACAAAAATCTTGGCTTTCTTTCCGCTTAAGATAAAAATCAAATCCACGTTTTTTAGCCATCTCAAAAACCTCTCCTTTCGTATAATCAGCCAGCGGAAAAATAATATGCCCCAGCCATTTTTGCGGTAACAAACACAAAGAATAAGTCTGGTCTTTTTGCTTGTCGCAGGGTTTAACCAATTCGCAACTGCCATCCGCACGCTTCATCCGTACGCGCGCGTAATGACCGGTAGCGATATATTCGACTTTCTCTTCTCGAGCTACCTCAAAAAGTTTCTTGAATTTCAAATGCCGATTGCAAATAACGCACGGGTTAGGCGTCTTCCCCTGCTTGAGCTCTTTAATAAAATAATCTATTACTACTCGCTGAAATTCCTCCGAAACATCAACAACGTGATGTGGAACATCAAGCCGCCGGCAAACTTCTTTCGCCAGACGGAAAGACTCGGCGCTGCAGCAAATATTCTCCCGTAAGAGATTTTTTTTATCTTGCCAAACTGCATATTTCAACGAAACTCCTATCGGCGACCAGCCCCGCTCTTTTAACAACGCTAAAGACACGGAAGAATCAACTCCGCCCGACATCCCAACGATAATTTTTTTGTTTCGCTTCTGTTTCATTGATCAAAAATATAATAATATAAAAATCGAGTGTTGACAAATTTTACAATGCGGTTTAAAATTTTTTGCTGGCAAGAATTATTTCTTGTCAAATAAGTTATCCACAATTTAAAAATTTTTTTTTAAGAGTATAATTAAAATGTGTAAAAATGATTTTCCAACCGCTTCGCCGTAATTGCTTCACGATTAAGTAACTGTCACTAAGGCGCATACTTAACAAGTAATTATCCGCAGCATAAAGAAATCTTACTTAGAACAAAATGGGCCATAAATTTTTATTCGTCTCAAAAGACGCCCTCATCAACGACATCGCCTGGCAAACCGTCAAAGAAGGACACGACGTAAAATACTTCATTGAAGAAAAAGGCGAAAGCGATATTACCGATGGCTTCGTGCCAAAAACGGAAAACTGGGAACAAGAAATCGAGTGGGCCGACGTCATCGTTTTTGATGATGTACTTGGACATGGAACCAAAGCGGAAAAACTGCGTAAGGCCGGCAAAAAAGTTGTCGGTGGAACAGCCTATACCGACCGGCTTGAAGACGACCGTGCTTTTGGACAAGAAGAGCTTAAAAATCACGGCGTTAAAATTCTTCCGTATCGCGAATTTACTGATTTTGACGAGGCGATCAATTACATTAGAACAAATCCAGACGAATATGTGATCAAGCCCTGCGGAGAAGCCGCAAACTACAAAGGTCTCCTTTTTGTCGGCCAGGAAAAAGACGGCAGCGACGTCATCCGTGTTATGGAGGCCTATAAACGAGTCTGGAGCAAAGTAATTAAAACTTTTCAACTGCAAAGGAAGGTGCGCGGCGTTGAAATAGCGGTTGGCGCCTTTTTCACCGGAAAGGAATTCGTCTATCCGATAAGTATCAACTTTGAGCACAAAAAACTTTTTGTCGGCAACATCGGTCCAGCCACCGGAGAAATGGGCACCAGCATGTTTTGGACGGGCCAAAATAGATTATTTAACGAAACGCTCAAAAAACTAGAGGGCAAACTGGCCGAGGAAAACTATATCGGATATATTGATATTAATTGCATTGTCAATGGACAGGGTATCTATCCTCTGGAATTTACTTGCCGCTTTGGCTATCCAACCATCAGCATCCAGCAAGAAGGAATCATCAACCCCATCGGAGAAGTCCTCTACGCTTTGGCCAACGGCGAAAATCCCAATCTGCAGGTTAAAAAAGGTTTTCAGGTCGGCGTGCGGGTAGTCGTTCCCCCCTTCCCCTTCAAGGACAAGAAGATCTTTGATTCTTACTCCAAAGAAGCCACCATTGTTTTTAAACAGAAAAATGGTCTGGATGGAATCCATATTGAAGACGTCAAAATTATCAACAACCAATGGGTGGTAACTGGCTCGACCGGAACAGCCTTAATTGTGGTTGGTACCGGACTAACCATGAGAGAGGCAAAAAAACAGGCCTACGCAAGAATACAAAACATCTTGATTCCCAACATGTATTACCGAACAGACATCGGCGACCGCTGGTATGAAGAAGGCGACAAACTCCGCAGTTGGGATATTATTTAACCAAAATTTACCTCGCTCTATCTATAATGAAACGCGCCAATGAATTAATTTTTGAAAGACTTGCATTCAGCAATCGGGGCGTGAGGTTTTTTTACTTAATTGACAACAAATTATATTCGTATTTTAGCACTCTCGATAACTCAAAAATAGAATTAGACTACGACACAAAACATTGTATAGCGGCCCACATTGGCCTATCATACTTAATTGACCTAGCTAATATCTGTTGTCCAAAACGCATAAAGATAAAAACGATTAAGCTTTCTCCGGAACAATTGGATTTCTGGAAATGGATTTATGAAAATATAGCCATTGAGAGGGCATACGATGAAAAAAATAAATTACTGTTTCTCAACACACACTGGGAAACATTCGGAAAAATTTTCGATTTGAAAAACACAAAAAATAAAGTGCGCAAAAAAAGAATCTTACTCGCAGTGAGCGGAGGCAAAGAATCGCTTACGGTCTTAAAAATCTTCGAGGAAGCCAAAGCGAAAATTTTACTTTTTTTCTTTGACTATTTGGATAAAAATTCTTTCTACGCGAAAAGGGCTTATGCCAAATTGGCCAAAAAATATCCGCTCTTCAAAATCAATAGTTCAATATCGCACACCGACGCGCTGTCAAAAAAATATCGATGCAAGGACTACAGTTTATTCGTCATCGGCCAACTTATTTTCAACGCGTTACTCGTTAAAGATGAATTCGACTATTTGGTTATTGGGAACGAATATAGTTCTAATTTTGGGAACACAATTTACCGCGGCCAACCAGTTAATCACCAATTTGATAAAACAATAGAATTTGCCCAAAAAGTCAATACCTACGTTCGCGAATTTATTGACAACGATTTTACCTATTTTTCTCCATTCTTCGGTTTCTATGAATATAAAATCGCTAAGCGCTTTTTTAGCGATAAAAAATATTTAGATATTTGGACAAGCTGCAACAACAGCAATAAAAAACACAATTTTTGCTGCCAATGTTCTAAGTGCGCTTTTATTTATATCGTTTCCCTGCCATTCATAAATAACACGATATTAAATAAACATTTCTGGAAGAATCCTCTAAAAAATCTGGGGCTGTGCAAACCTTTAATTGATTTTGACGAAATAAAACCGACTGATTGTGTTGGCGAAAAAGAGGAATGTTGGCTAAGTCTTTATAAGGCCTCGAAAAACCGAAATTATTCATCGCTTCCCGTAGTCGAATTTTTTGGAACAAACATTCTCCCGAAAATTCAACAAAAATTATCTCTGATTGAATCCAAAATCAACGAGGAACACACAAAATACAAATACATACCAAAAGAGTTTAAAAAATTAGTAATGGATCAAATGAGATAACAATTTTATCCTTAAACGCGGCTAAAAAAAGTCGTGTACCGAAAACTCGCCCTGCGGTACTGTGGGGCGAGTTTTAAATTCTATTGGTAATTTATTCAACCCTAACGCCCAATTTTTCTTCCAATATTCGTTCTATTTTACCCAGCCGGGCCTTAACTACCACAAACTCATCTTCAAAATCCATTAGGCGTTTCAAAAAATGCTCCAGAGTAATTGCCAAATTGCGAATTTCGGCCAACAGGTCGTCGTGAACCCTATCAATTTTCTTATCCAAGCCGTCCATTCTTCTATCAAAACCATCCATTCTTTTGTCCAAAACTTCAATTCTTTTATCCAAGCCATCCATTCTTTTGTCCAAACCATCCATTCTTTTGTCTATAACTTCGATTTTCTTATCCAAGCCGTCCATTCTTTTGTCTATAACTTCGATTTTTTTATCCAAGCCATCCATTCTTTTGTCTATAACTTCGATTTTTTTATCCGTTCTCGCCAGTTTTTCGTCAACCGCAACCAAAATTACCTTTGTCTGTTGACCCAACAATGTTTCAATACTTTTCAAAGTTATATCTTCAGGTGCTTTCCTATTTTGTTTTTTAGAATCAATTTTATTCATGCTTCTATTTAAAAATTTTTAGGGAGATAATTACGGCTGACTTTTATTCAACCTTAACGCCCAATTTCTCCTTCAAAATTTCCTCAATCTTGCCCATCCTTGCTTTCATTTTTCGAAACTCGTCGTTGAAATCAGTTAGCTGCTTCAAAAATTTATCTAAAGTGTTTATCCAATTATTGATTTCCAGCCTCATTTCATTCTTCGCTCTCTCGAGCCTCTCATCAACCGCGCTTAAAATAACTAAAGTCTGCTGATTAAGCAGAACTTCAATATCTTTGAGTATCTTTTCTTTATCTTTTTGAAAATCTTGCTTGGCCATACTTCTATTTTAATCCTTTTTGGAACTGTGTCAAATCATAAAATCAACTAAAAATCCGTCCTTTGCGGACGGAATTTTTAATTAATTTCAAATCGTTTAAAAATCTAGGCCGTCTTCTGGCGGCTTCCCGTGTTCGTGGCCGTGGCCGTCGCAACCCTGCTGTTTCCGCTGCTGTTGCTGCTGCATCCAGGCCATAATGGCTGACCCTCCCGACATCGGAATGCCGGTGATCACCTGCGCCTCGAAAGTCAAGGCTCTCAAATCTTCCACAGAGAGCTTATGGATATCGTCATAACCACAAGCGGCAGCCAACATCTTAACTTCTTCGTTGCATTTCAAAAAGAAATTCGCTACCTTTTGAGCCGCTTCG
>PFOG01000189.1:0-2076 GCA_002792395.1 Candidatus Portnoybacteria bacterium CG_4_10_14_0_2_um_filter_44_20
CACATTTTCGCCGCGGAAGAATTTGCTAAAAATTCCCTTTTGCTGGTTTTTGGGGATGCCGACGCCGTTGTCCTGAATAGTAAATTCCACATTTTGTTTATCAGCTGTTAAAAAAATTTCTATAGTTCCTTTATTGGGAGTATAATTAAGGGCATTGTCTATAAGATTAGCAAGAGCTATCTCAATTTTTTCCCGGTCGATAGTTATTGCCGGCAGTTTTTTAGCGGGCTGGTGATATTTCAGGTTCATTTCTTTAAGAACTATTTTTTCTCGGAAGGAATTTATCATTGCTTGAACAACTTCATCCAGGTTGGCAGGAGCTAAGTTAATAATAGTTTTTCCTTCTTCAATTTGGGCGACATTCAATAAATCATTAATCAAGCGAATCATTCTTTCGTTGCTCTGATAGGTTCGCTCCAGCAGCTCGCGCTGTTCCCGGCTGACGTTGCCGGTTTCTTCGTCGAGCACCATCCTCAAGGCCCACTTTATGGCCGAGAGAGGCGTTCTTAATTGGTGAGCGGCCAAGGAGACAAAGCCGGATTTTATTTTCTCAATCAATTTTTCCCGGCTGATGTTATGAAGTATCATCAAGCTGCCGCTTTTCCCATTAGCGCCCTTCTGCCGCCGGTAGGAAGCCGCGGGCTTCATCAAAGGCACAATAGTAATATCAAGAATAAAATCCTCTTGTAAAGCCAATTCCTGGCGGCGATTTTTTTCCGCGCCTTTGGCTAAAAGGATAATAACTGGCTGGATTTTAGCAATATTTTCTAATTCAGTTGCTGTCTTATTTAGAACTTCCCCACTGCCAATATTTAATAGCATTTCTGCCTGGGGGTTAATAAGCACCAGCTTGTCGCGGCTGTCAAAAACCAATAGTCCGTCAACTAGATTGGTAATCACTGCTAGGGTTTTATTCTTTTCTTCTTCAGCTTTTTCTCGCGCTTTAGTCACTTCTTCCAATACATTCATTAAAGCTTTTCTGGAATCCTCCAATTCTTTGGTTCTTTTCTTCACTAATTCTTCCAATCTTTGACGAGTAACAAAAACCATCTCTTCTTTTTTTTCAATCCCCCCTGGTATTTCTTTGCAAACAGATAAAACTACGCAACGCTCTTTTCGATTTTCTTTTAATAATTTGGTATATACTTGCTGACCGGTTATCTCCTCATAGACCCCGGTCAGGATACCCCTTTCCAAATTATACCGACTCTCTTTTAAGAATTCCATCGAAGGAGCGCGGTAGATTTCTACTTTTAACATCGACTGGGACAGGTCAATCTCTAAAATCTTCAGTCTGCCCCAGCCTGCTTCCATAAAAATAGCATTACATCCTAGCTGAATCCTGGTTTTTTTATTTATCTCGGCCTTTTCTTTTTTTAAGATGGCTGCTAAACTTTGGGCGTAGCCGCGGCCAATTGACTCCCCAATCTTAGAAATTAGAATTCCAGCCCCTTCTTTATCCACTAAACGAATAAAGGTCTTGCTTAACACCCTAATAAAGGTCGTTGGAACTAAAAGGCTTTGTTTGCCCGCAGAATAAAGAGTTCCCCTTCGGTCATCTATTTGAATATATTTGACTTGCTTCAAGCTCATAAAGGCATAAGGAAAAGTAATCTTTTAATCAGCGGGGGAGACGGGTTTCTGTTTTCTGACAAAAATCAGATGAATTAAGCCTGCTGTGGTCAGGATTATAGTCAGCCCGCTAACAAAACTACCCACCGATAACTGAGGCATATGGGAAATGATGTGAGCCACATTACAACCACCCGCGGCAATAACCGCGCCAATTCCCATAAAGAACCCGCCTAAAAAGAGCCGCGGAATCTGTCTTGGTTTTGGCCAAATAATCCTGAATTCTTTGGCTATTACCGCAGCTAAAAACACTCCCACTAAAATGCCGGTTACCTCGGTAACGTCCCAGCCAAAAGGCAATTGGCCAGTAAATAAGGACTTGAAATAAAAACCCCAGCCCTTAATAAAACCGCCTAAACCAGCAGGGGACTTTCCGCTAACCAAGGCAATCATCTCCGCCGCTGCCAAACCAATTCCAATCGCCGCCGGGGCCCAGACAATTTT
>PFOG01000189.1:2252-2913 GCA_002792395.1 Candidatus Portnoybacteria bacterium CG_4_10_14_0_2_um_filter_44_20
TCGAGATTACAAAGGGAACGGAAAGTATCATGAGCATAAGAAAAATGCTCACGTACTTTACCCTGCCCTGGAAAATAAAAAGCAGGGCGGCCAGTACCGATTTGCGCTTATGTTTTTCTATGAACTTGCTGCCCATATACCCTCCATTGGCTGGTAACGCCGCTGGAAAAATTCCGCCTACATATTTAATGCACTAAAAGTCACTTGCTACGCCCGAAGCCGCCGGAGCTATACCCCGGCGGCGACGCGCTCCCCGAAGAACCTATTTCCCGGCGAACATGCTGCCCATCATGCTGATGACACCGGCTCCCGCCGCCAACCACATGACTTCTACTGCAGGTTGTGTAGTGCCTAATTTATTATACCCGCTGTATGCCATGACAGCTGAAGCCAGAGCTAAAACTCCGCCAATAATATATAGGCCGCCTAACAAGGCTTGCCCATGTTCACCCATTATTTTGGCAGCCATAACAATAGCGGCCGCCGCCATAATAGCGGCGATCGCGGCTAAAGCGGCACCTATAAGCCATACAATCCAAACTTTTGAAGCACATAGCTTGGAGGCTATGAAGGAAAAGATAGCCGAAATCATTATAAGCGACATTACGCTGCTGAGCGTGCCGGCCCAAGGGCTGACATCCTCAGGGCCGTTGGCGTCGGG
>PFOG01000200.1 GCA_002792395.1 Candidatus Portnoybacteria bacterium CG_4_10_14_0_2_um_filter_44_20
AACGCGGCCAAGGAAAGGCAACGCTAAGTACGCTAAGTAGCCGGTAAACCAGTGAGAGCCGACGAAGCGAAAAAGCTTTGTCGGCTCTCCCGATCTTTTTTGAGTTCGTGCCAGATAAGAAAGCGGGTTCAAAAAAGGTTTTAAAAAGCGCTGGCGGGGATTTTGGTCTAAGGCGCGTAACTTCTATTATTCACCCGCCGAAGGCGGGCGGAATAAGAAGATACCTCGAGCATTAGCTTGAGGGAGATTCATTGATTGGCCAGCAGCCATACTCTCTCCTCGGTGCTGGTCGGCATGGTTGCGCTGTGTCCGAATCAGGTTCGGGGCCAAAATCTCCACCAGCGCTTTTAATGTTGAACAGACAAACTATTGCCAAGAAAAAGTTTCTTTGCTATGTTTAATGAAGTAAAAAGTGAAACTGAAAAAGTAAAAACGACAGGGAAAAAGTAAAAATCAAAAATGGTTTTTAGTTTTTCGTTTATAGTTTTTTATTTGAAACGTGCCGATACCAAAACAAAGACATACAAAGGGAAGAAGAAATCGAAGGCGGTCGCATCACGCGTTGAAGAAGCTGAATTTAATTCCCTGCGCGAAGTGCGGCGAGAAAATTATGCCGCACCAGGTTTGTTTTAATTGCGGAACGTATGCCGGCCGCGAGATGGTTGATGTATTAGCAAAGTTGACTAAGAAAGAAAAGAAAATGAAGGAAAGAGAATTGGCGGCGGCCGAGGCGTCAAAAGAAAAAGAAAAACCGATGAGTATGGATGAACTTTCTAAGACTACGTAACATGTAACGTGTAACATGTAACAAGTTTGTTATATGCTATATGTTTTATGTTACATGAAGAAGTGGCCAACCGTCATCTATCCCGATCAGTAGCGATGCAAACACTTTATGAGTGGGATTTTTCTGGTCGGGAGCCGGAGAAATTGAAAGAGATTGCCGACCGTAATGTAAAAGAATTCGGGGCGGGTCTGGAAAACGATGAGTTTGTTTGGCAATTGATTAATGGCGTGGTTGAGCATTTGCCCCAACTCGATGAAATTATTACTAAATCAGCCCCTCAGTGGCCGATCGAGCAGATCACTATTGTTGATCGTAATGTCTTGCGATTAGGATTGCTTGAGTTATTATTTAGCAAGCGCGAGGAGGTGCCGCCCAAAGTAGCTATTAATGAGGCGATTGAATTGGGCAAGACTTTCGGCGGGGAGTCGAGCGGTAAATTTGTCAATGGAGTTTTGGGAACGGTTTATCGGGAGATCGGTGAGCCGGGAAAAGACGAATAAATTTTAAAAATCCGAAATCCGAAATCCGAAATCCGAAACAATGTCAAAATCCAAATGCCCAAAATCTTCACCCCACGGGTGGTCACCCGAAGGGCGAAAAGAGGTTTCGAACATTTGAATTTAGATATTTGGAAATTGTTTAGAATTTCGCGCTTCGAATTTCGCGCTTCTAACGTGAAGGATATCTCAGTCCTTGAAAACAAGTTGGGGATAAGTTTTAAAAATAAAGATTTATTGTTGCAAGCGTTAACCCATCGTTCATACATCAACGAAAATCCGAAGTTTGGTCTGGAGCATAATGAGCGTCTCGAATTTCTTGGAGACGCTGTTCTGGAGCTAGTTGTAACAGAATACCTTTATAAGAATTATCCTAATCCGGAAGGAGAGCTGACGAATTGGCGCGCGGCCTTGGTCAGGGCGGAAACGCTTTCGACGGTAGCCGATGAATTGAATTTTAATGACTTTCTTCTGCTCTCGCGCGGCGAGGCGAAAGATACCGGCCGGGCGCGGCAGTATATTCTGGCTAACGCGCTTGAGGCGATTATCGGCGCTATTTATCTCGACCGGGGATATGAAGCAGCGCAAGTTTTTATACAAAAAAATATTATCTGCTATTTGAAAGAAATTTTAGAAAAAGGAGCCTACCGAGACGCCAAGAGTCTGTTTCAGGAGGAAGCGCAAGAACGAGTCGGTGTCACTCCTACCTACGAAGTCATTAAAGAATGGGGTCCTGATCATGCCAAGCATTTCAGGGTGGGGGTTTTTCTTGGTAGCGAATTAGTAGCCGAGGGTGAAGGGATTTCTAAACAAGAAGCGCAATTAGAAGCGGCGAAGAATGGACTGGAAGTTAAGGGATGGGAAGGTTAAAATCTTTTAAATTATTCTAATTGATCTAATTATTCTAATTAACCTAAAGAATTCCCAATTACCTATTTCTAATTCCCGATTTAGTCATTAGGCATTTATTCATTGGAAATTGATTAGAAATTTCCGCCAGAGGCGGATCAGCCCTCGGCTGAAGTAATTAGAAATTTGAAATTCTATTTTAGTTAGACTAGAAAAATATGCTTATTATAAGATTGCAGCGAGTTGGAAAGAAAAATCAGCCTTCGTATCGGATTGTTTTGGCCGAAAGAACGGCGCCGGTCAAGGGAAAATTCATCGAGATTTTGGGCAATTATAATCCGCGCCTTAAAACAAAAGCCTTCGAGAAAGATAGGATTTTGTATTGGCTTTCTAAGGGGGCTAAGGCGTCGCCAACTGTCCATAATCTATTAGTCGTTGAACAAATAGTCGTTGGACCCAAGGTGAAAGCCTGGGCGCCGAAATCAAAAGCGGGAGAAAATACGGGTGCGGAAGCAAAGACGGAAAAGGTGGTGGAGGACCACCCTGCGGGTGGTCACCCGGAGGGTGAAAAACTGGCAGAAGAGAGCGTGGGGGTAAAAAAAGAAAAGCCGGCAGAAGCTGAAGGTGCTGGTGAAATGCCAAAAAGTGAGTAGCCTGCGATTTTGTTATTGAAGGGAGCGCGGCATGAAATACGCGAAGATGGATGGATGGCGGCGGCCGCCTTTGCAACGTTTATCTGTTCAAGCTACGGAACATAATTTACAGTCAATTAATTGTAATTTAGCGTCTTCGACCCCTTGTTTATTTTGTTCCAATTTGGCGTCGA
>PFOG01000101.1 GCA_002792395.1 Candidatus Portnoybacteria bacterium CG_4_10_14_0_2_um_filter_44_20
CGGTTTTGTTGGTATTCTCTTATATCGGATGGCTTCACGAATGCCCTTGACCAATGTTTTATTAAAAAGTAGACTAAAGGGGTACACCTTACCCCGAAGGAGTAAAAGAACTTTGGGGCTAAGTTAACCGGATTTTTGCAAAAACACCGAAGGGGACAGTTGGTCTCGCGGTGTTTTTTTTGTTGAAGAGTTTAAAAAGAAGAATTTGATGAGTTTAGATAAAAATCTCGTTGTCATTCCCGCGAAAGCGGGAATCCAGTAAATAATAAAATTATAGATTCCCGCTTTCGCGGGAATGACAGAATTTGATCGATAAATCCACTTCAACTAAATATATCTCTTTGACGGAGGCTTCAGAACTCTGCTCGCATTCGCAGGAGTATTTAAGTTTGCGTGCGAGGCAGGGCAAGCTTCGGGCGGTTAAACTCGGCCGTAATTGGGTAACGACTAAGGAGTGGCTGAGTGAGTATTTGGAGAGTGTCGCCACAGAGCAAGCTGACGAGGTAATGATTGCGGGAAGCGCGGCGCGAAAAAGCGGCCCACGTCCAACCGGCAAAAAATATCTTACAGAAAAACATTGGGTTTCCCGATTCGTTTTCTTTTCCGCCACACTGAACTTGCTTGCCCGCCAAGGCTTCAGCGTTGGAGGATTTCAGTATTTCGTCAGGTCCCGAAATAAATTCGGGATGATACTAAAGGCTATTTATGGTCATTGCTCGCGGGGGCTGGAAAAATTTTTCTCTTTTAGGATAAAACGTTTTGATTGTCGTCTGGCCGACTTGGCGCGTATAACTATGGTTGTTGTCTCGATCGGCGCCCTTGTTTGTTTGGTAGCCGGACCGAGCGTCGGACTGATCCGAAACGAAGCGCGGGAAACGAAGGGACTGGGCGTGGGCGTCTGGAATGGAATTCAGCGTTTGGTTGTCGAGAACGCTGTTTCTCTCGGGGAGTTCAGCGCGGAAGACGATTTCCTGAGACCCGTGTCGGTTTCGGCCAAAAATCTAATTGGCGCGGGCTCTGAAGTCTTGGCCGGCGCGATAAATTGGGGAGGGTCTTTACCAGATGAGATGTTATCGGGGTTGGAAAGCCAGCGACTTTCTTTAGCAAGAAATTTTAAGGCAGCCAGCCATAATTTTGTTTTCGTTTCCGGGACAGGCCTGGAAGTTATTGCCGATGCCTACGGACAGGCGCCGGGAAACCTCAACGATGAATGGCTGGCGACAACAAGGAATCTCGGCGCGGCGACGACACTCAGCGTAAGTTTGGCAAAAGACCGATTAGTTTTCGGAGCCGAAAAATTTAATTTTGCTCTGTCTGATCTTCGGCAAAGAGCGCAAGGTTTAACTGTTGATGATGGCGTTGCGGCTACGGAAAGACTGATGGTTCGGGGTGAAGTTGCTGGTATCTCTTTGATTTTGGATTTGAAGCAGGCGCCTTCAGAAATTCATCTTTCTGCCAGGCATTTTCAGGCCGCCATGGCCCAGGCCGTCGGTTCGGGCCTCAATTTCCTTTTGAACTGCCGGACCGGAGCCAGGGTTATTCTCGCGGCTTATGAAAACGCGCCTGAGAATATTTTGTCGGGTTGGGAATTGATCGAAGAAAAGAATCAACTGATTAAGGAAAGTTTGGGGGAGTTTGCTTCGGTAGCCGTTGATAATCTTTCCGGCCTTGGCCATCGGACAGCGGTTTTTGTAAGGGAAGAGGCGGCCAAAGGAGCGCGCCTGGTCATTTCCGAAGCCGGGAAAGCAGCGAGTGAGAAGACAAAAAAATTCGCCGGCGTTTTTTCGCGCGGCTATGACCATCTTGTTGATTTCTGGTATGACCTGATGATGAACCGAGGCGAGTATGTTTTCCTGCCGTCTGGGCAGCCAGCCGAACCTCAACAAGTTACCCAAGTGATC
This sequence comes from Candidatus Portnoybacteria bacterium CG_4_10_14_0_2_um_filter_44_20, assembly GCA_002792395.1. Lineage (GTDB taxonomy): Bacteria > Patescibacteriota > Minisyncoccia > Portnoybacterales. Next base: position 1,902 of record PFOG01000101.1, read on the forward strand.
AATCCAATTACCGAGATAACCAAAAAAATCATCACCGAGGTGAAACAGACTGAGAAGCTGACTTACCGGACTTACGAGACAATTAGCAGCCTTGACCTTGAAAGCCTGAGAAAGGCGGATGAAAACATTTTGAGCAGATTAACGCAATTGAACCAGGATTTAACCGCGCTTTCTGGACGCTTCACGAGCGGTATTTCAACTTCTTCCAATGCGCCGCTCAATGTCGGCTCGACCGGTTTTAGTGTCTCCGGACACACGATTTTGGCCAGCCTGGGAGTGAGCGGGGATTTGGGCGTCGGTGGCAGCCTGGGCGTTAGCAAGTCGTTGACTATCGGCAGCCTGGACCGGGGTGATGACGATTTGATCTCTTACGGCTCAGCCTATTTCTACGAACCGGTTACCATTTCCAACTCTTTGACTCAAACGGGGTCGGGGCGAGTTTCTTTCGCCGGTCCGTTTTCTTCCGCCGGCCGGATCAGCGCCGGCAGTGGTCTGGATGTAACAGGCAATCTGACCGTTAGCGCCACCACCACTTTGGCGTCGTCGTTGGCGGTTGACACCAATACATTATATGTAGACGCGGATAACAATCGGGTTGGTATTGGCACCACTTCACCTCTTTATACTCTTGATGTCAATGGGAGCCTGCGGGTTCTGGGCGATACTATTTTGGGCGACGCCACTTCATCTGATATCATTTATATAAATAGCCGATTAAGTGGTAACTTAGTGCCGATATCGGATAACGTATCCGATATCGGGTCGGGCGATGACTGGCTTCGCTGGCGCACCGGGTATTTCGGCACCTCGGTGGGAATCGGGGGAACTGCCACTTCAACCGGGACCGAGCTGGTTGCCGCCGGCGGTTACACTATCAATCCTGCTTCTGATCTGATTGCTTCTTCAACCCTGGGTAACATAATTTTCGCTACCAATGGAAGCGAGAGAATGCGAATGACCCCCGATGGTTATTTTGGCATCGGGACGACGACGCCCTATTCTAAACTCTCTGTCTGGGGTTCCGGCGCATCAAC
>PFOG01000148.1 GCA_002792395.1 Candidatus Portnoybacteria bacterium CG_4_10_14_0_2_um_filter_44_20
ATATTAAGCTTCTTTCGAATTGTCATTTTGGTCCCGACTGGTAATCTAGTCAATAAGCCAAAAATATCAGGCTTGATTTCCTCTGGAGTTTATCCCACGCTGGATTCCCGCTTTTCGCCCTTCGGGTGACCACCCGTAGGTGTGGCGCGGGAATGACAGAAAAGAAGCATTTTTTGCCAAACTTTTACTTTTTCCATTTTGCTTCGACTAATTTTTCGGGGTTTTTTATTTTTGCCAAACTATGACAGGATGCTTTGTGGACTGAAACACCGCGGGAGACGGTAATATAGCCCCTAATAGAATCGGGCGGTTGGGGTTGGCAGCATTTAGCTATGTGAGTTAAGATTTGCGTTTGCCCGTCGACTTCTACCTGAGCGGGTGACGCCTCTTTTTCTTTAGCTTTCTTGAGCGACGGAATCTGTTTTTCCTTTGGCGCCTCGGCGACCTCTTTCTCTAATATTATTCCCTCTTTTTCTCTCAACCATTTTTTAATTTTTGAGCGGGCGTCGGAGGTTTTGACGAATTCGAGCCAATCCCTTTTGGGTCGGGTTTCTTTTTGGGTCAGAATTTCTACGATTTGCCCGTTTGAAAGTGGCTGGCTTAAAGCGATGATTTTTCCGCCCACCTTAGCGCCGACGCAACGATGGCCGATGTCTGTGTGAATGGCGTAGGCAAAATCTACGGCCGTCGCGTTTTCTGGCAGGTCAATGACGAGACCCATGGGCGTGAAGACGAAAATTCTATTGTTGAAAAAATCTATTTTTAGTCCTTCAAGAAATTCTTCGGGGTCCTTGGTTTCTTTCTGCCAGTCTTGGAGTTGTTGGATCCAGAGCAATTCTTTTTTTGGCGGCTGAAGCGTGAGTGCCGGTTGGACGCGAAAGCGAAAAGTTTTTTTAAGATAATCTTTGAACCCTCCTTTTTCTGAATAGTGCCAGTGAGCGGCAATACCATATTCCGCTTCTTTGTGCATTTTCTCGGTTCGGATTTGTATCTCGACAATTTTGCCGTCTACGCAGAAAACCGTTGTGTGAATTGATTGGTAGCCGTTAGTCTTCGGGATGGCGATATAATCTTTAATGCGCCCTGGCAGCGGACGCCACATTTTGTGAACAACGCCTAGGGTAGTGTAACAGTCTTCAATTGTTGGAACGATAATTCTTAGCGCAACCAGGTCATATATTTTATTTAAATCCATCTCGTGCCGCTGGAGTTTTTTGTATAAGCTATAATAGTGTTTAGCGCGGGAGTGAATATCGGCAACCTGAACTTTGGCTTTTTCTAATTCTCCCCTAACCATTTTTTGGATTTTTTGAATATAATTTTCCCGCTCCTGGTATTTATCTCTCACGTTTTGCATCAGCCATTTGTATTCGTTGGGATAATAATAGGGGAAAGCCGCGTCTTCGATTTGTCCTTTCATTTCACCCATTCCTAGGCGATAGGCTAAAGGCGCGTAGATTTCCAGCGCCTCCATCGCGATCCTTTTTTGCTTTTCCTCTGGCACATATTTTAAGGTTTTCAAGTTGTGCAGGCGATCAGCCAGCTTGATCAGAACCACTCGAATATCTTGGGCCATTGCCAAAAACACTCTTCTCAATTTTTCCGCCTGCTCTTCGATGCCGCGATATTTGATTTTTCCCAGTTTGCTGACGCCGCTGACCATAAAAGCGATCTCCGGCCCGAATTCCTTTTCAATGTCTTCTATCGTAACCGGTGTATCGTCGGCGACGTCGTGGAGAAGTCCGGCGGCGATAGTTTTTGAATTTAATCTTAGCTGGGCTAAAGTTCTGGCGGTGGCCAGCGGATGGATGATATATGGCTCGCCTGATTCCCGAAGCTGGTTGCCGTGAGCTTTTTTGGCGAATTCAAAAGCCTTTTGAATTAAATCAAAGTTTGCTTGAGGGTTGTATGATTGAACCTCCTTGATGAGGTCTTCAATGTTGGGGGCGTGGGGGGGCATTAAGGGAAAATCAAAAGGAATTATCGCAAAGCGCCAAATCTTAAATTACAAATTCTAAATAAATTCAAAATCCAAAATCCAAATTTTCAAAACGGTTTTGAATTTTGTGTTTCGGCCATTATGATTTATTTGAAATTTGTGATTTTGATATTGTGAGCGGAACGCTCACGCAAGCTTCGCTTAATTGTAATTTATCTTTATTTGCATTCCTTATTCGAACATTTGGTTTTTCCTTTTGGCAGCTCGACCAAGAGTGAATTGCACTTTGGGCATTTTTGGCCAGTTGGCTTATTCCAAAGCGCGAAGTCGCAATTCGGATAGCGAGAGCAGCCGTAAAAGAGCCTTTTTTTCTTTGAGCGGAGTTCGATAATGTCTCCCTCAACGCACTTCGGGCAGGCTATTCCCAATTTTTTCTCGATTTTTTTGATGTTTTTGCAATTTGGATAATTGGAGCACCCCAAGAAGGTGCCGAAACGTCCGCGTTTTACCACCATCGGCGATCCGCACTTTTCGCAGACAATACCAGAATGCGCCTCATCCATCTTTTTTTCCTCCTCGGTTTTTTCAGTATATTTGCATTTGGGAAAATTGGCGCAAGCGATGAATTTTCCGTATCGTCCAAATTTCATGATAAGGTCGCCTCCGCATTCCGGACATTGGCGATCCAGCTTTTCCAAAATGTCTTCTTTCTTAACCGTTTTCATTTTCTCCGAAAGGTTTTTGTGGAATGGTTCGTAGAATTCACGTATTACTGGCACCCATTCTCGTTTTCCGTCCGCTATTTCGTCAAAGTCTTCTTCAATGGTCGCAGTAAACTCGACATCCACGACTTTCGGAAAATGCTCTACCAAAAGGTCATTGACGAGCATTCCAATTTCCAAGGGGAAAAGCCGGCGATTTTCATCTTTGTCGATATATTGTCTTTCAATAATAGTTGAAATTATCGGCGCGTAGGTCGATGGCCGGCC
>PFOG01000160.1 GCA_002792395.1 Candidatus Portnoybacteria bacterium CG_4_10_14_0_2_um_filter_44_20
TAACGTAAAAACTAATTTGTTAGCTACTTAGATTTTTATAAAGTCGGTTCCTGGATTCCTGCTTTCGCAGGAATGACACGCGGGGCAAAAATAACACAATAAACAAATGAAACAGCGAATTGTCATTGCCTTGGGCGGCAATGCCGTCCAAAAACAAAATGAAGGGGGGACATACGAGGAACAGGCGAAAAATATTGAAGAAGCCATGCGCAATCTTCTCCCACTCGCCCAAGACGATAATTGCGAATTAATCATCACCCACGGCAACGGTCCCCAGGTGGGCAATATTTTGTTGCAAAACGCGGCCGCCGCCCAAATCGTTCCCCCAGTGCCAATGTTTGTTTGTGGCGCCATGAGCCAAGGACAAATTGGCTACCTGCTTCAACAATCACTAACCAACCTCCTAAAACAATCCGGGATACAGAGAGAAGTAGTAACAGTTATCACCCAGGTAGCGGTAGATAAAAATGACGCGGCCTTTCAAAGCCCATCAAAACCAGTCGGGCCATTTTATAATTCAGAGGACGCAAAAAAAATCAGTGGCGAAACGGGACACACGTTCAAAGAAGACGCGGGCAGGGGTTACCGACGAGTTGTGCCATCGCCAGAACCAATTGCCATCGAAGAAATCAAAGCCATTGAGGCGCTAATCGAGAAAGGAGCAATAGTTATCGCTGGCGGAGGAGGGGGAATTCCCGTTGTCTGCGAAAAAGAACTGCTTCGTGGAGTCGACGCCGTTATCGACAAAGATAAAGCCAGCGCCCTCTTGGCCGACAAATTGGGTGCCGACCTGCTCATTATTCTCACGGCAATCGAAAAAGTCTGCCTTTTCTATGGACAACCAAAGGAAGTTAAACTGGATTCTCTTAATATCGAAGAAGCGCAACGATACGTAAACGAAGGCCATTTCGCTGATGGCAGTATGAGACCAAAAATTGAGGCGGTGATTAATTTTATTAAAAGAGATCCCGAACGCAAAGCGCTTATCGCTCAGGCCAACTCCCTCAAAGAAGCATTGGAACAAAAAAACGGCACTTGGATTAAATACTAGATTTTTTATTAATTATTGTTCGAGCTCGTCGAGAACTATTCAGCATTAATTTCTCAACTCAAGTTTATCCTGAGTTTATCGAAGGACTCGAATAATAAAGAACAACAATGAAACATCTCATCTCTCTAAAAGAACAAACCAAAGACGATATTATCCAAATTCTTGAAACGGCGCGAAAATTAAAAACTCTGAGAAAAGAAGGGAAATTCAGCAATGCCCTCGCCTACCGGACGCTGATTATGCTTTTCCAGAAAGGATCAACCCGCACTCGCCTGTCTTTTGAGGCCGCGATGACCGAGTTGGGCGGCCACGCCATTTTTCTGGAATCCCGCACCTCGCAATTCTCTTTGACTGATTTCGGTGATGAAATCCGGGCCGTGATGCGCTTCGGCAGTGTTCTGATGTTCCGAGCGCTAAAAGTCGCCGACGTTGAAATGGCCGCTTCTTACAACCAGATTCCGGTCGTTGACGCCTGCAGCGAAAAATATCATCCGGCGCAATCGTTGGGAGACATGTTGACCATGGTTGAGCATTCCGGGGGGCCTGCCCGCAATGCTACGCATAGCGTTGCAGGCGGGTTAGAAAATATTAAAAAGGTAGCCTGGCTGGGCATCGAAAATAATGTTTCCAACACGCTAATGCTGACTTGCGCCAAACTGGGTATTTCTTTTTATATTGCCGCCCCAGAAGCCGACCCTGTTAGCATCGACAAACAACTCAACAAAATGGCTGAAAAAACCGGCTTAGTTAAACGAACGCTTGACGTCAAAGAAGCGTTGGAAGGCGCCAACTACGTTCACACTGATACTTGGATGAATATGGAATTTTTCTCCGCCGAAGGCGGATCCGCCTCGGGCGGAGAAAGCAGTAAGGTTAAACCAGAATTCGCCGAAGAATTCGAAAGAAGAAAAAGAACCTTCGCGCCCTATCAGCTTAACGCGAAAATTATCGATACCTACGCGCCACAGGCAAAAATAATGCACTGTATGCCCTGCCACATCGGCTACGAAATTACCCGCGACGCCATCGACCACCCAAACTCTGTCATCTTCGACCAAGCCGAAAATCGGTTGCATATCCAAAAAGCAATTTTACTTTGGCTGTTAGGCAAACATAATATTTAACGGCTCACTCTCTTATCATTCAACGCTTTTCTTTGACCAAAAGCTTAATTTTTGTTATTCTGTGAAAGGAAAATGACCCCATACTTCCACGCCCCCGTAGTTCAATGGATAGAACGAGAGACTCCTAAGCTCTAGATCTAGGTTCGATTCCTGGCGGGGGCACAGCCAAATCAAAACTACCGTCCGTAGCTTCCTCCTACGCTCAAATCGCATTTGAGCTTCGGAAGGACGAGCAGCTTTCTTAAAATGCTTCTTGGTCTTCCGCAGCTTCGATGGTAATCGAGGCATAGGAGACCCGCCCATAGCTCAGTCGGTAGAGCAGTTGCCTCTTAAGCAATTGGTCGCAGGTTCGAGTCCTGCTGGGCGGACACAAAAAAAGGTTCGCTCGCCAGCACGGCGAGCGCCCGCTGAAATAGCGGGCGAGTCCTGCTGGGCGGACATCATTACGTGCGTTAGACGAGCGATCCCCCTACGAATTGTTGCTCTCTTGTTTTAAAATAACTATAATTAGATAGGGGGTGACCAAAAATTAAACAAAACAATGTTGATCAAAATTTGCCAAATCTGCAAAAAACCATTTAAGGCGCTATCTTCTCCGTATATAAAATTCTGCTCCATTGAGTGTGTTGACGAAGCTTACAAAAATAGACAGCTGGATCAGGAAACAATCAACTATGCCATTAAGCTTATAGGGGATAAATCAGAGAGAGAGAGAGAGAGAGAGGAAATTAGCACTGAAACTTTGCGAGAATTTTTCTTTTTAGAAATTCTTAAAATAAATCACCTGCTCTCTAAAAAAGAATGTGAGGAGCAAGAAAAAGAAATCTTGGAAAATGAAAACTATGATAAACAAAAATAGAGAAAAAATCTCTTCAAAATTTAAAGAATATTACCGAAAATCTAACCATTTCTGCCCCTAAAAACTGCCCGGCGATGGGCGTTTATTTTTAACGCGCTTCTAATGGGACCATTGATCATTAATCTTTCCCTTTAAGCTATGGACCTCGACTCTCCCGTTGAAACAATTCCCCGCGTCTCCGCAATTTACGCCAAACGGCTGAATCGCCTCGGCATCAAAACAGTCCGGGATTTGATTTATCATTTTCCTCTCCGCTACGATGACCTTTCTAAGATCGCCAAAATAGGCGACGCGCAGGCTAATGAAACAGTTACCGTTCGCGGACAAATTATAAACATTCACGCTTTCCGCACTCCCAGAAAAAGAATGTTTTTAATTGAAGCGTTAATTAAAGATAATAGCGGAACCATCAGGGCGATTTGGTTTAATCAGCCTTTTTTGTTACGCGCGTTAAAGAAGGGCGAGTGGGTTAGCTTGGCGGGAAAAGTCAATTACGACGGGAAAACGTTATTTTTTTCAAATCCGGCACACGAAACAATCAGATTGGAACAGCTTGGCGCGGGCAACAAATCGGCCAGTCGCCACACGGGCCGCCTGGTTCCGATTTATCCGGAAACAACCAAGCTCACCTCTAAATGGCTGCGCTACATTCTCGACTTAATCTTCCCCAAGGCCATCAATGAATTCAAGGATTTCCTTCCGGCGGAAATTAGAAAGTCGCAAAAATTGGTTGACTTAAGCGCGGCGCTGAAAAAGATACACTTTCCGCAAACACAGAAAGATATCGACGAGGCCCGCCGGCGCCTGGGCTTCGATGAGCTGTTCTTGATACAGCTTTTTATTTTACAACAAAAACAAAAATGGCAACTGAACCGGGCGGCAATAATTAAATTCGACCAAAATCTGATTAAAAAATTTGTTGCCTCTCTCCCCTTCAAGCTAACTAATGCCCAAAGAAAAGCCTCCTGGGAAATCCTTCAAAATCTTGAAAAAACCACTCCCATGAATCGGCTATTGGAGGGTGACGTCGGCTCCGGTAAAACTGTTGTTGCAACCATCGCCGCGCTGCAAACTATTAAAAACGGTTATCAAGTAGCCTTTATGGCTCCGACTGAAATTTTAGCGCGCCAACATTTCGAAGGACTCTCCAAATCATTAATGAACCTCGGTCTGAAAATTGCGTTGACAACCAGTAGCGAAACAAAAATCAGCTACGACTCTCCTCTCGGCAACCACCAGGAAATTGAAGAAATAAAACCAAAAGATTTTTTAAGAATGACCAAAGAAGGAAAAATAAACATCGCTATTGGAACACATTCGCTGATTCAAGAGAGTGTCCAATTTAAAAATTTGGCCTTAGCGATTGTCGACGAGCAACACCGCTTCGGCGTCCAACAAAGAGCGGCTCTGCAAAAAAATATTATTCAGATAGAAGACGGCCTAAAAACAACAATTCCCCACCTGCTATCAATGACCGCCACCCCAATTCCGCGTACCCTCGCTCTAACAATATACGGCGATCTCGATCTCTCACTCTTAAACGAATTACCCAAAGGACGGCAAAAAACTATTACCAAGATAATTGCCCCCGCCAATCGGCAAAAAGCTTATGACTTCATCCGCCAACAAATTAAAGGCGGTCGGCAAGTCTTCGTTATCTGCCCCAGGATAGAACGACAATCGTCTGACGGCAACGGTAACGAAACCCGTGTCGTCAACAGTCAATCGCCAGACGTAACCACCGGACAAAACGAGCATCGTAACCAATTGACTCTTTACGACAAACGGAGGCTGCTCTGGGCTGAAGTCAAAGCCGTAACCGAAGAATATAAAAAGCTGTCTGAGAAAACCTTCCCCGACTTGAAGGTCGCGATGCTGCACGGGAAAATTAAAGCCAAAGAAAAAGAGCAAGTCATGCGGGATTTCAGAGAAAAAAAGTATGATATTTTAGTTTCCACCTCTGTTGTTGAAGTCGGCGTCGACATTCCCAATGCCACGGTAATGATGATTGAGGGAGCCGATAGATTCGGACTGGCTCAGTTACACCAATTTCGCGGCCGGGTCGGACGTGACAAATTTCAGTCGTATTGCCTTCTTTTTACCGACTCGGATTCCCAATTCGTCCGGCAACGTCTCAAGGCTTTGGTTTCCACGCAAAACGGCTTTGAGCTAGCCGAGAAGGATCTGGAGATACGGGGTCCGGGCGAATTCTACGGCACGCGCCAATGGGGATTGCCCGACTTAACCATGGCCTCATTGATGGATGTTGAATTAATTAAAGAATGCCGCAAGGAAGCTGAGAAACTACTAGCCGACGATTCTCCGGAATTAACGAACCATCCGCTCTTGGCCGACAGATTAAAAAAATTCCAACTGCTCGTGCATCTGGAATGAAACGTCGACAAATGTTGATCGGCCGCAGGGCCTGTTTCCTAAAATCCGAATCTCGAAACTCGAAACAAATTCAAAATTCGAATTCGCGAATGTTCAAAACGTTTTTGTCATTCTGGTTTTGAGCATTTAATATTGTTTCGAATTTCGTGCTTCGTGCTTCGGATTTAAAGAAGATGAGCATCGTAACCGTAACCGAATAGCGCCAAACTATCTAGGAACTCTCGCCTTAGGCGTCACCCAAAACTTCATATATTTACCTAACATCAGGCGCGTTTGGGCCTCCAATCCCGGTATGGCGCCGAAAAAAATTATCGTTAGGGGCATTAAAATCCACTGAAACACCATGTAGAAATGCTTACGAATCGGATGGCCGGGCGGACGCGGAGGCAACAAAATAGTACTGTAAATAGCGGAGCTGATTAATCCAACCATGGCCAAGGTCATTAAAATCCTGGTTAACCGAGGCAAATTATAAGATAAAACCATCAGATTAAATTTTTCTCCGCCCAGAGCAAGAGGCAGCCAGCCAAGCAAAAAGATCAAAAGCGCGTTAGTCCCCCACGACCAAAATCCCTCAAACTGATTGAAAATGTGCCGAATCGATTGCCGAAAAGGCATTTTTTTGTTTTTCAGGAAACCGTAAACAAAATAAGGAATATTTTCCGCCCCCCAGCCCCACCGCAATTGCTGCTTATAAACATTTTTCATGGTTCCTAAAAAGGTTTCAGCCAAATTGGCATCCATAGAAACCGGATAGTAAAGAGGGATGGTTCGATAATCACCGTCGTAGAAAAGCAAGCTCTTCCAAAAAATTCGCGAATCCTCGGAAATATTTTTGACATTCCAAAAATCCATTTCGACTATTGCCTTAAGGCTCATGGCGTGCGAAGAAAAAGTGGCCAACCTTTCCGGCCTTTCCTGCTGCATCATCTGCCAAAAGGTGCAAGAAGTTGCCACGACCCGCGATAGGGCCGGGGTATCCCAAATATTATTATTAAAAATCGGAACAGGCTGGAAGCTGGACCGATGAGGTTTCTCCGCCTCCAAAAAATGATATGTTAGACAACCGAAATAATCAGGATAAACTTGCGTATCACCGTCGAAAACAGAAGCAATAACATCTTCATAGGGAATTTTTAAATCATCGATCAACTCTTTGACTTTCCTGCCGGCCCAGGTTTCGTTAGAACCTTTACCGGCTAATTCGCCCGGAACATCTTTCGGATGAACAGTAATTAAAAACTCATAGAACATCTGGCCATACTTTTCCTGAATTCTTCTGGCGGTCTCTCGAGCCTCTAGCCCCGCCCTTTCTTCCGCCGCCAAAACAATAATAAATTTTTCGCTCGGATAATTGGTTTCTGCCAACGACCTAAAGGTCTCGTCCAAAACTTCAAACGGTTCTCGGTAAAAAGGGATAATAATTAAATGATATAATCGCCCCCAGCCCTCAACTCCTATCTCCCGATTCTTGAGCCTCGCCAACCAATCAACTTTTAAATCTTTTTGTATCCTCGAAAAAGTTACCCGCAGATGCAAAGCCAGATACAGAGTTTTCAAAAGCCAGTAAACATCAAAGGCGATAATAAAAAAAGCTATAAAAACAGGAGCAAGCCAAGAGCACAAAACCACAAACAACAGAGTTGCCCAAGACAAGACGCCCGGTAAAATTTCGAAAGCGCGAAAGATTACATAATCGCCTCCTTTCAGATCTGCTGCGTTACCGATTTTTAAATATTCCTTTTCCATAAAAGACTATGAAGCGTAGCTTG
>PFOG01000046.1 GCA_002792395.1 Candidatus Portnoybacteria bacterium CG_4_10_14_0_2_um_filter_44_20
AGCGGCCGGAATCGAACCGACGGCCTGACGCTTACGAAGCGCCTGCTCTACCGACTGAACTACGCTGGCAAATTTGGGAGGGCAAGCGTGAGCGTTCCGCTCACAATTAAGCGTAGCTTGCGTGAGCGTTCCGCTCACAATAGTTCGCATAATTCGCATATTCGGTTCGTATTTTTCGCATTAGACTCGCCTCGGCTTTCGCGGCCTGCATCCGTTATGGGGTATGGGCGTGACATCCTTAATTGAAACAATATCAAACCCCCTTGATGCCAAAGATCTGATTGCCGCCTCTCTACCACTCCCAATCCCCCTAACCAAAACTTCCAAGCCACCAATAGAGAATTTCCCGACTTTTTCCGCGATAGCCTCCACAACTTTTGAGGCTGCAAATGGCGTAGCTTTTTTGGGCCCCTTAAAACCCAGCGAACCAGAGCTAGAGCAGGCCAGAACATTACCCCGCTCGTCGGTTATGGCAATAACTATATTATTATAACTAGAACGGACGTGAGCCTTAGCCCGATTAACAACCTGAATTTTCGCCGCCCCTTTCGCCGTTTTTTTTCTGATTTCTTCTAATTTATCGCTTTCAGCAATAAGCTCGTCCGCGGTTTGTTTTATAACTTTTTTCTTTCCCATGCTAAACGCTGATCAAAACGCAGATCGACACGGTTCGCCTCGGCGAACCGACCGCAGATCAAACGCTGATTCTTCCAAAAAGATCAGCGTTTATCGGCGCTGTAGATCCGCGTGAATCCGCGGTTTATGTTTTTTCCAGTTTTCTTCTCCCGCTGCCAATTGTCTTTCGGACGTTACCGCGCACTGTTCTTGTATTTGTTTTGGTTCTTTGCCCCCTCACCGGCAATTTCTTTGAATGCCGGCTCCCGCGGTAAGATCCAATCTCTTTAAGCCGCTTAATGTTAAGCATTTTTTCCTGCCTTAGTTCGCCCTCGATTTTGTAAGATTTTTCCACAATTTCGCGCAAGTCGTTAATTTGCTTCGGCGAAAGCTGATTAGCGCGGACATTCGGGTCAATCTTTGCCTGATTCAAGATTCTATTGCTTAAAGACCGTCCCACTCCATAAATATAGGTTAGGGCGATTTCGATTTTTTTGTTGTCTGGAATATTAATTCCGGCTATACGTGGCATACTATCGCTGAACTACGCTGAACCGCTCGCCCGTTTCGCGGACTCGCTTCTACGTGGAACTACGCGGAAAATTTCTGCGTGGTTCTGCGTATTGTTCTGCGTGGTTCTGCGGCTTTATCCTTGTCTCTGCTTATGTTTCGGAGTCGAACAAATAACGTAAACCCGTCCCTTGCGTCGGACTATCTTGCACTTCGCGCAAATTTTTTTCACTGAGGCCCTAACTTTCATTTTTTTAGTGATTTATTTCTACAATCTCCGGGTAATTCTTCCTCGTTTTTCGTCATATGGACTAAGCTCTATCAAAATCCTATCGCCCGTAAGTATACGAATAAAATTCATGCGTAGTTTTCCAGAGAGATGAGCTAAAACCTCCCGGCCATCACCCAGCCGAACCTTAAAGTTGGCGCTTGGCAATGCCTCAACAACCAAACCCTCGTGTTTTATCTTCCCTATTTGTTGGTTCGACAATAAAGTTTACCACACGCCAATTTTATCAGCGAAGCGAGCGGGAATAAATAGATTAACCCGGACACAAATCATAATCCACATACGCCAATATTCGCAGATAAAAACCAGAGTGAGGTAAAAAGAAAAACGCATCTAAGAAAATTCTTATGCGCGCACTTTGCTATTCTCTCCCATTATCCCCTCATTTTATATACTGATTGTCTTTAAGTCAAGGGGTCTGCGCTGTATCATCCAATAAAAGGACATTAATCTTATCTGCCCGCAACGGCATACCTCGCACCCAAAAAGGCCAAAAGGTCACTTTTGCGTCCTGTATTTCCTGCATTTTGCTCAATACCCGGCGGATTTCCGTTTCGTTTTTGCCAACCAAATCCTGTCTTAAGCTTTCGATATTGATATTCTGAGTTATATCCTGGCTTACATTGACATTCATATCAATCCCGCCCTTGTTAAAATCAGTTTGCCAAGAATTATATGTTATTTTTCTGCTTCCGGGAACAACGATGGCATTCTGGCCGCTGGAAGAAATTATCTTCTGGTCAGCAAGCTCGTTTATATATTGCTCGCTAAACACAACGGCCGTATTTTGAGACTTGGCATTAATTGTAAAACCATCGGACGCCTCCCCTGCCTGGCGCGAAAAAGAAATTTCCGGCGCGCCCTCTTTGGCAGAACCGTCTAATAATTTAAAATTGTTGGGTATCTGATTTTTTAAATTTTGATCTAATTCCAGCTTTAGCGCGCCAACCACTTCCGCCTGCGCTTTATCCAAGTCTTCTTTTAAAACTACCTTCATCTTGCCAATTGCGCCGCCTCGCATCGGCGAATTCGACTTGCCGTAAAATCCGCTGTACTTTGGCCCTCCCTGAAATCCAGGGATGGTAAAATTCGACGCGCTAATATTGTAATCCGGACCTGGCTGATCAGCTTCCACCTCAATATCAATAGAACTGGCAACGATCTTTCCGCCATCAATTTTGGCGCCCGGTATAACCACGGACTTCGCAGTTCTAAACAACCTACCGGTTTCAGCAGAGAGAAAGCGTGTATTTTGAACTAATCCCTGGGGACTCGAACTATAGGCGTTGTAAACCGTAATAACACCCTTGGCCTTTTCTTCCAGGTAGCGCTCGCCAGTTGCCGGAAAATCGCCGTTTTTTGCAGCTTCTATTCTAATCACCTGAGCCGGAATTTTACTTAACAGGTTATCAATTTTAGTGATGTTTTTATCTGCCCTAATTGAAAGATCGAACGAAGCTGATTCTTTCTTGAAAGTTATCAAAACCTCGGCTTTAGG
>PFOG01000040.1 GCA_002792395.1 Candidatus Portnoybacteria bacterium CG_4_10_14_0_2_um_filter_44_20
CACGCTTCGCCCGCGGAACCTTGTTTCCTTGCTTCGCTCGGAAATTAGATTTTTTCATTAGCGCTCCACTTTCCTCATGGCTCTTTTTCTTTCTAATTCGGTGAGTTGTTGTTTTCTGAGCCGCGTTTTTACCGGAGTCACTTCCAAATATTCATCCTCCGCCATTATCTCAAGCCCTCTTTCAATCGTAAGTTTTAACACCGGGGTAAGCCGAATAGCCTCGTCTGAACCGGAAGCGCGCATATTCGTAAGCTGTTTGCCTTTTGTGGGATTTACCGTCATGTCGTTTCCTTTCGAAGTATTGCCAATGACCATGCCTTCGTAGACCTCTTCTGCCGGGCCAATATACAACTGTCCGCGATCCTGAAGATTAAATAAGGAAAAACCAAGAGCCTTACCGGAAGCCATGGAAATCATAGAGCCAACGCCGTGTTTTCTTATTTCCCCGGCATACGGTTTAAAACCGATGACTCGCGAGCAAAGAATCCCCACGCCTCTGGTATCAATAATAAAGTCGCCGCGATAGCCCAAAAGCCCGCGTGTCGGGATTTCGAAGACCATTCGCACCTGTCCGCAATTATTTTTCATATCCCTTAAGGCCCCCCTCCTCTTTCCCATTTTTTCCATCACGGCTCCTGAAAAATTTTCAGGCACATCAACGGTAACCTCTTCAAATGGTTCCAACTTCTCCCCGTTTTCTTCTTTGATAATCGCCTGGGGCTGGGAAACCTGAATTTCGTAGCCCTCGCGCCTCATGTTTTCCAAAAGTATCGCGACGTGCAATTCTCCCCTGCCATAAACCTTAAACGCTTCGGGGGAAAAATCTATCTTCAATCCGACATTTACTTCTAATTCTTTCTTTAGGCGGTCGCGAAGCTGATTATTGGTGACAAATTTTCCTTTGCGTCCGGCAAACGGCGAATTATTAACCAAAAAGTTAAGTGAAATGGTCGGCTCATCCACGTTGATCGCCGGAAGCGGCTCCTGTTCCGAATTGTCGCACAAAGTTTCTCCAATATCGATATCCGAAAATCCAGCGACCATTACAATATCGCCCGCGTAAGCTTCGGCTACCTCCTCTCTTTTTAATCCTTTGAAAGTAAAAAGCTTAGTCACTCTTCCGGTTCTTGATTGGCCATCCGGCCCCTTGACCGTTAAAAAACTTCCGTTTTTGATAGTCCCTTCATAGATTCTGCCAATAGCCATTCTCCCCAAAAAATTGTCATACGCGAGATTAAACGGCTGAAAGCGAAGCGGAATATCTTTATCTCGCTTAGCGGGATGGACTTTTAAAAGTATTTCTTCCAAAAGCGGGGTCAGATCTTCCGATTCGTCTTCCAATTTTTTTTTGGCGATTCCTTGTTTGGCTATTGTATAAATTGTAGAAAAATTAAGCTGTTCGTCGTTTGCCCCCAAGTCCAAAAAAAGTTCAAAAACCTGTTCTTGCGCCCGAAGGGGATCAGCCGCCGGCTTATCTATCTTATTAATGACAACTATCGGCTGAAGCCCAAGCTCTAAAGATTTCTTAAGCACAAATCTCGTTTGCGGCATCGGGCCCTCCTGCGCATCCACAACCAAAAGCACGCTATCTATCGAGCGGAGCACCCGCTCCACCTCGGAACCAAAATCGGCGTGCCCCGGAGTGTCAACGATGTTTATCTTCGTCGAGACCCGCCCGGAAGAATCTCCCGCCACGGGAAAAAAGACCGAAGCGTTCTTGGAATAGATGGTAATTCCCCGCTCCTTTTCTAAAATATTAGAGTCCATCGTTGCCCCTTCCTCTTCAACCATTCCGGTCTGCTTCATAATGGCATCGGTCAGCTTAGTTTTTCCATGGTCAACGTGGGCAATAATAGCAATGTTTCTAATCTCCATAAAAAAAGGGGCTTTTTAAGCCGTTAAAAAATGGCCTTTCGGCCGTTAATAGCATGGGTAATGGACAAAAAGATACCGGGAGAATTTAATCTATCAGGCAACTTCGCGATTTGAACAAAGCCAATCAATTACCCTCTTTCGATGTTGATCGATTGACCACATATCGCCATTTTTGAAAAGCGCCGGGTGCGTGCCTTGAAACTTTTCTAAATTTGCGACCGAAGCGCGCGGAAAAGCGGCGGGAATATTTTGATTATAAAATTCCGCAAACTCCGAAATAGATATTTGCATCTGGCTAATTTCTAATTCTGCCTTGTTCCTTTTCATTTTTAAATGATACAACATATTAATTAAAAAAGCAATGTTCCGCATCAAATCATCTAAAATCTGACTATTGTGAGCGGGGGCGCTCACGCAAGCTACGCTTAATTGTGAGCGTTCCGCTCACGCAAGCTATGCTTAATACGGACATCGGTTGAATCATCTAATTTCTGACCGAAATATTATGCGGTAAAATGAAGTAAATCTCAATAAAATTAACTTCATTTGAGGAATATTAAAAGAGCGGATATTTTCCGCTCTTTTACTTTATATAATAGACCTGTTGCTTTTTAAGCAACAATGAACCTCCGCCGGCAGGAGCAGGCGGTTTCCTCGGCTTCGCCTTCGGCGGTTCTTTCTATCCGCTTCATCCGCCCCGCAGAAATGCGGGGCGGTTTTCGCGAATAGAAATAAAAAACTGCTCGTCCCCCGCAGTATTGCGGGGGGGGCTTCGCGCGAAATTAGATCTTCAACAATTCTTTAAAAATGATCATTCTTTGGATTTGAGAAGTGCCCTCGTACACTTGAAGGACTCTCGCGTCTCGGTAAAATCTTTCCACCAAAGCGGGCTTTAAATATCCGGATCCGCCGAAAATTTGAAGAGCCTTGCTGGCGACTCTTTCGGCCATTTCAGAAGCATAAGCTTTGGCCATGGAGGCCGATTTAATAAAAGGCAGCCCCCTGTCTATCAACCAGGCCGCCCGGTAAGTCATTAACTCGGCAGCTTCAATCTCTATTGCCATTTCCGCCAGCATAAATTGAATGGCCTGAAACTCGGAAATCTTTTTGCCGAATTGCTCCCTATTTTGGGCGTAGGCAAGGGCCTCCTGAAAGGCTCCCTTGGCCACCCCCAGAGATTAAGCCGCGATATTCACCCTGCCGCCGTTGAGAGTCCGCATGGCAACTTTGAAGCCCTGTCCCTCTCCCCCGAGCATATTCTCTTTTGGAATTCTGCAGTTATCGAAGAAAAGCTGAACGGTTAAAGAACAGTTAATGCCCATTTTCTCTTCAACTCTAGTCACTTTGAATCCGGGAGAAGAACTTTCAATGATGAAAGCCGTCAGCTCCTTGTGGCGGTCAGGCCCAGTCCTGAAAACTCCCACGCAAATATCGGCTACCGAGCCATTGGTGACAAATATCTTATCTCCATTTAACACCCATTGATTCCCTTCCAGACGAGCCGTCGCTTTTATCCCGGCCACATCAGATCCGGCTCCGGGCTCGATCAAAAGCCAGCAACCCAGTTTATCGCCCTTGGCTAATGGCACGAGGTATTTTTGTTTTTGCTCCCCTGTGCCGTGGTTCAGAATCGGAGTACAGGAAAGTGAATTATTAGCGGACATGATAAGCCCAAGGCCAGCCGAGATCTTGGCTATTTCTTCCTCCATTATGCAATAAGAAATAGTGTCGGCTCCCGCCCCCCCGTACTTTTCGGGGATGATAATTCCCAACAGCCCCAACTTGGCCGCTTTTTTGACCAGAGGCATAGGAAACATTTCCGCCCTTTCATATTCTTCAATTTTGGGCTTAACTTCCCTTTCAACAAACTTTCTCACCATTTCCCGAATCATCTTTTGCTCTTGTGAAAAGTCAAAATCCATCTTCCACCTCCCTAATTTAGGATTTCTAGACGTCCATTTTTTTTAGATTTTTGGCTATAATTAGTCTCGGTTCAGTCAAAGCTTGAACTTCCTTTACGGTTTTGCCGGGAGCAATTTCTTTCAAGACTAATCCCCGCCTGGTCACCTTAATTACCGCTAATTCGGTGATTATCAAATTCACCGCTCCTTTGGCAGTTAAGGGAAGGGAACATTTTTTTACTATCTTTGGTTGGCCATCGGGGGTGGTATGCTCTGTGGCTATGATTACCCTTTTGGCGTTGGCTGCCAAATCCATTCCTCCACCGATTCCCGGCGCTCTTTTCCCGGGAATCAGATAATTTGCCAGATTGCCCTTTTCGTCAACTTGCAAAGCCCCAAGGACGGTTTTGTCAATGTGGCCTCCCCGAATCATCGAAAAAGATAAAGAGCTGTCAAAAAAAGCTCCGCCATCTAAAACTGTGATTGGATTCCCGCCGGCATCGATAATATCGGGGTCCTCAAAACCCTCCTGCGGCCTGGGACCTATCCCCAAAACTCCGGGTTCTGCCTGAAGATTGACGGTTACGTCCTTAGGGATATAGTTTGCGACCAAAGTGGGAATGCCAATACCCAGATTCACCACATCTCCATTTTCCAGCTCCTTGGCCACCCGCCTGGCTATCTTCTCTTTTGTGGAACCAATAGCCCGATAACCCCTTGGCTTAAACTCCCAGGGCCTGACTTTCCTTCCAGAGCTTTGAACGAGGATATCAACATAATTGAAAGGCAACATTACTTCGTCAGGAGCTATCTCTCCTGTTTCAACGATGTTTTCTGCTTCCACTATGGTAATCTCAGCAGCCTGAGCGACAGCCGGATTGAAGTTTCGGGCCGCTCCCCGGAAAATTAAATTTCCTTTTTTATCTGCCATCCAAGCTTTGATAAAAGCAAATTTTGGTTTAGGAAAAAAGGCCTCTTCAAAAATGTATTCTTTACCATTGATAATTTTCTTTTCTTTTCCTTTTTCGACTTCGGTGCCCACGCCAGTTGGAGTGTAAAATCCGCCAATGCCCGATCCCGTCGCTCTGAACTTTTCGATTAAAGTGCCTTGAGGAATAAGATTAACTTTTAGTTTCCCCTGGGTGACCAGTTTTTCAGCTTCCGGATTTGTCGCTATAAAAGAAACGGTTAGGGAATCTACCTGGCCACTTTCTATCAATTTACCGGTGCTTTCTCCGGGTAACCCCGTGTCATTGCTGAAAATTTTCAACCTCTTTGTTCCCCGCAAAACCAAGGCGTCAATAAGGTCGAGGGCAACTCCAGCACTAAAGAAAGTGGCAATGGCAATGCTGTCTCCGTCCTTAATTAAACTTACGGCTTCTTCGGCTGTCATTATTTCGGCGGCGGAGCCGCCCGAAACAAAGTTCTTGCGAAGCAAGGTTTTTATTTTTGCTTTTCCCATGATTCCTCCCTTTGTCAAGGTACTTTCAATATCCTATCAGAATTTCTAAAGAAAAATCAAGTAATTCCACAATACAACTCCCTCCTTTTATAAAGGAGGGCCGGGGTGGATTTTCACGCCGTCGTTCCTCCCCTCCTCAGATGAGGAGGGGTCGGGGGGAGGTGTTGATTCAAAAAAAC
>PFOG01000033.1 GCA_002792395.1 Candidatus Portnoybacteria bacterium CG_4_10_14_0_2_um_filter_44_20
GTGAGCGTCCCGCTCACAATTAAGCGTAGCTTGCGTGAGCGTCCCGCTCACAATTAAGCGTAGCTTGCGTGAGCGTCCCGCTCACAATAAAATTTTTAAAAAAGAATTGTAATCAATGAAAACGAATGTTGATCCGGAGAAAATTAAAGAATTATTGATGAGAGGGGTGGAGGAGATAATTGATAAAGACCGCCTTAATAAGCGTCTCTCCAGTGGCGAGCGGTTGAGAATAAAACACGGAATTGATCCCACTGGCCCAAGGATTCATCTTGGTCGGGCTTCACAGCTTTGGAAGCTCAGGGCTTTTCAAGATTTGGGGCACCAGATAGTTTTGGTTATCGGGGATTTCACCGGTTTAATTGGAGATGCCTCTGACAAAGATTCTTTGCGTCCCGTTCTAGAAGAAGGCCAGATCAAGGAGAATATGAAAGATTATACGCGTCAGATCGGCAAAATTCTTGATATAGATAAAGCCGAGTTGCATTATAATAGTGAATGGCTTGATAGATTAACCGCTAAGGATCTGATAAAGCTGGCGATGAAATTTACCGCTCAGCAGATGATCCAGCGGCGGAATTTCAAGGAAAGATGGGAACAGGGTAAAGAAATCGGTTTGCACGAAATGTTGTATCCCCTTCTGCAGGGCTATGATTCGGTTGCGATTAAGGCTGATTTGGAGCTTGGCGGTTCGGACCAGCTGTTTAATTTGCTGGCCGGGCGCGATCTGCAAAAAGCGTTTGGACAAGAGCCTCAAGATATAATGACAACCAAGATGCTTTTAGGCACCGACGGCAGAAAAATGTCTACTAGCTGGGGAAATGTGATAACTGTTATGGATGAACCAGAAGAGATGTACGGAAAGATAATGTCGATGCGCGACGAGTGTCTCCTTGATTATTTTGAGCTGTGCACGCAAGTTGGCGAGGAGGAGATGGAGAAAATTAAAGCCGACCTCTCTGGCCTCAAAGTTAATCCGCGGGACATAAAAGCCAGATTGGCCAGTGAGGTTGTCGGACTTTACCACGGCGCGGAAGTTGCGCAAGAGGCGGAAGAAAAATTCAATCTTGTTTTTCAAAAAAAAGAAATACCGATAGATATTCCTATTTTAAAGATAGAGGAGGAGCAGAGCGCTCTCTTAGATATTCTGGTTCAGGCGAAAATGGCCTCGTCGAAAGCAGAGGCCAAGAGATTAATTATCCAGGGTGGAGTTAGGATTAATGGGATAGTAGAAAAAGACTGGCAAAAAATGATTAAGGTAGTTTCCGGCACGGTGATTCAGGCCGGCAAACGGAAATTTATCAAGCTTGAGAGGGAATAGCAAAAAATAATTTTAAAAAAACAAAATCCCCCTGTATCAATACAGGGGGATTTTGTTTTAAGACTTTATTCTTCGTCACCGGCGCCTTCCTGATCTTCGGTGGGAGTCTCTTCTTTTTCCTCAGTTGGCTCCTCTACGACGTCTCCATCTTCTTCCGGGGTCGTAGGGGTGATGATTTCTTCAGTAATCATTTTGATTTCCTTTTTCCTTACTTGTATTCTATTGTCTTTTTCTCGACCTTTCCCTGGGCCAAAGCGGTATCAATTGGTGTTTGTTTAGCTGCTAAAAGCAACAACGAGCTTGGCGCAGAGCATTGTGTTTCATTATATTGATTTATTGTTCTTTATCAAGAGTTTTTGGCCTCTTTTGGAGTTTTAGCGGGTGGGCTTGTTCTATTCGCAGCGAGTAGTCTAGCGAGTTGTCTCTGTATTAAGCCGCATGGCGTAGCAAATCGCGATTCCCAGGGCGTCTGCCGCGTCGTCGGGCTTTGGTATCTCTTTTAGGTCAAGGATTCTCTTTATCATTTCCTGCACCTCGTCTTTTTCAGCGCGGCCATAGCCGGTGACTGTCATTTTCATTTGGAGGGGCGTAAATTCGTAAACCGGAACTTTCTTCTTAGCGGCAGTCATTAAGATGACTCCTCGGGCCTGGCTAACCGGCATGACGGTCTTAAGATTTCTGAAGAAAAAAAGGCTTTCGATCGCCAAAACAGTGGGCTGGTGTTTTTTAAAAACCTTGCTTAGCTCAATGTGGATTCTGTTCAGGCGTTCAGCCGCCGTCATCAAGGGGTCGGTTTTGATGACATTGTAGTCAAGGCATTCAAAATCAAAGCCATTCTTTTGGTTTTTCTTCTCGCTATGTTGTATGTCTCTGATTACCCCATAGCCGGTAGTGGCCGTGCCGGGATCGATGCCTAAGATTATCATGATTTAACACTACTTGGGTTATTTATTATTTTTTTGGCTTCTCCTGCTGACTCCTTTCTATAAATGCCCCTTTTCTCTTCTGGTACGCATTGAGCTAATCGCTCCATAATTAAAGACGATTTTTCTTCAAGGGAACGATGCAGTTCAGTAAATCTTTTTCTTTCTGTGGGCGAAAGAGGAATTTTCTGCCTTCGTTTATCAATAAATAATCTTAGCTCGTCTATTCCCTCGATTTTTGGAAGCTCAAATGGTTCACCTATGACGACTTCAACTTCGGGTTTCTGCTTAAGGGTTTTAATTCTGCTCTCTGCCATACCAACAGGGTTTTCTGACATTACATTCACTCCGACCGGTAAAATTATAGCGTCTTCTTCGTATTGTGCCAGCATTACCGCGCCGTAACCGCCCTTTTCAAGCTGCCACTTTTTGAAGGATTATGAGCTGCAACAAGAGGAGTCTTTCCGCTTCTCTCCACAGATTTAGCTATTTCAATAAAATTATTTGGATTAACTTTTCCCTGCTTGCCGTCATTAGAGCGCCGCCAATCAATTGGCAGAAAATTATCCTTGCCAGCCATTTTCATAGCAAGCGCAATACCCGGTTCGGCAAATAAAGTTTGCACGGACTGGTGTGTAATTAATAG
>PFOG01000201.1 GCA_002792395.1 Candidatus Portnoybacteria bacterium CG_4_10_14_0_2_um_filter_44_20
GGCTCTGGCAAATTTTGGAGGGTGAAATAGAGTGCCCCGCAATATTGCGGGGAGATCAAGGTTCAACTTCTCGTGGGGACGCAAAGGTGAGGGGGCAAGCTACGCTTAATTGAAAAACCCCGCGGTAACACGGGGTAAACGATTTTTATCTTTTTCTAATTTTTATCTTTATACCTCTTTTGAGCAGGTCTGCCCTATATTTCTCCACCAGATGATTCCCGCGCCATTCATGGCCGCAATTCCAACACTTCATCTGATAATTTTTCCAGCCGGCCCTATCCAGAATAATCGCAAAAAAATTGACGCCAGCCAATATCTCTTTACTCCAACACTTAGGGCAACTGACGCCTAATTCCGCGAAAATCTTACCAAAAACGCCAAGGCGCCGACAAGTAAACCGAATAAACAGATAATAACCAATGACAGCGACCACAAGATAAAGAAAGACGGCAAGCAACGGCTCCCAACCATCGGCCATCCGGCGAAAATTCCGAAAACCGTCGCTGGCGCCAAAAACTCCCGCCAAAATCATCAGCCACAAAATCAACCGCGTCTTCTTAACCATCTTGCCCTCCCGTTTTAGCAAGGCCCCGTAGAGCTACTTCGTGATTCTACGGGGCAAGGTACTACAGTGCCACAATCATAAGAAATTACCTGCCAAAAGCCAAACCCCGAATCACAAAGTGGCTCTAGGGGGTCAAGTCAACAAAAGCCGCCTCGTACTAATACGGGGCGGCTAACAGATCAATCGCTTATTTCTTCTTTTCCACCCTCTTTTTGTTTCTTTTCGGCAATCGGCTGAAATAAGCATAATGGCCGGTGGCCATGGCGGAAATTACTACTTTAACCATTTTCACTCACCTCCTCTCGCGCGCAGCTTGGATCGCTGGCGTATAAATTATCCAGTTCGTTGGCAATGCCGCGGCAACCGGCCCGACAACTATCCAATCTGTCGCAACCCCGACAAGCTCCCCTGACTTTTTCTTTAATATTTCTCAAATCGCGTAAAATTCGGTTATTCTTCCAAGTTTCTGCCAAATCATCCCGCAAAGCATTGCCCAACTTGAATCTTTCTGACGACAGAGCGGCGCAAGGATACAAGTCGCCATTGGGCGCGATCGAGATCAAAGTATGGCCAGCCGGGCATCCGGCCGAATGAAGTTCCGCTTGCTCCTCCCGTGTCATTGAATAATGCAGATTACAAACCGAAGCGCAATCGATCGTCACTTCCGGCATCGCGTTTTCCCGCCGGCACAAATCGGCAATCAGTTTTCCATATTCTTCATAATCGGGAAGAAGTTTTTGAAACACATCGAGCGGTAAATCGCCTTTTTTCAGCTTAATCAAAGTCAGTCCTGGAATTTTCCGGCGCGCCAAAAAATCCACAAATTTTGGAATATCAGCGATGTTGTTCTTGGAAACGACGCAATCCACTCCGACTTTCATACCCGCATTTTGGAGAATTCCGATTGTTTTTAGCGCCCGGGCGTAGCTATTCGTGCCTCGTAAATTTTCATGATGCTCTTTAATATAAGAATCGAGAGAAACCTGCGACTGCTCCAAGCCGCCTTTTTTGCAAAGATTTTTGGCCAGTTGCTCGCTGACCGACCAACCGTTGGTCGTCATATTGCAAGCAATCCCCAAAGAAGTTATATAGCCGGCCAATTCAACAATATCGTTCCTCAGCGTCGGCTCGCCGCCGGTCAAACCGATTTGAAAAACCCCTAAAGCGCTCAGTTTTTTAATGATTATTTTATATTCTTCGGTCGTCAGTTCTTCCGCGTTGGCGCTGTGCACTTTTCTGACCGAACAATATTTGCACCGCATATTACAACGGCCGGTAATAGCCAGATGAGCGATTACCGGGCCGCCGTAGATCGGCCGCATTCCCTTGGCCACAACCAGCGCCTCATCAAAATTAATCTTTCTTTCTTTGGGCTTATAGTTTTTAAAGCGCAACAGCCCCAGGTCAGCCAGCTCCCCGATAAATTCCGGGGCCTTTTTATCCAGATTTTCTCTCGGGGCGTATTTATCCAACTCTTTTTTATCACTCAAAGGAATCCGCACCACAAAACCGTCTTTATTCAAAATAAAGACCTCTCTGTTTCGCTTGCTAATTTGTCGGATGTTTTTATACATAAATTTTATTATTTCCAACAATACACATCTCCCAGATGGTGTTTTTTGTAAATCGCGTAAGAATTAGCCGGACAACCGCCACCGCATTCTTTTCTGATTTGGCAATCGCGGCATTTTCCCTCCAGTAATTTATCGTCGAAAACCCGACGAATCTGATGCGCGCGATCAGACACCCAAATATCTTGTAAACCACTAATCCTAATATCACCCATCTCCATGGGAAAAAACGAGCAGGGAACCACCTTGCCGGTTGGCGTAATTTCAAAAGTCGTTTTTAACGCTTCGCATTTATATTTGGTGCTTAAAACCTCCAGATTATTCTTAAAATCTAACCCGAAGACCGGCCTTATCTCAAAAACTGTTTTGGAATTTATTTCTTTGGCCGCCCGATTAACCCCTAAAACATAATCTTTATATTCTTTGGGACTAAGCATCAAGTCGCCAGACGCTTGCCCGCCGACGCTTCGCCGCAGGCGTTGCGGACGGGCCCTGCCAATCGGAGAAACGGGAACGATTGAATGAACCCTAGCTCCCAAGCCTGACAAAACTGGCATAAGCTCCACGATACTTCCGGTATTTTCCCTCATCAAGGTAGATTGCACCCGAACCTCGATTCCCTCCGCAGTTAAATATCGGATAGCCTGAAGCGCTTTTTGGTAAGCCCCTTTATATCCCCTGTTTTTATCATGAAAATCCTCAGTCCCATCAATTGATATTTTCAGCGCCGAAACCCCTTCCTTTTTGAGCCGCTGGCTTATCTTTTTATCAATAAGGCTACCATTAGAGGTTACGGTTACCCGCGGTATTCGCTCGGCGGCAAACCGCAAAATTTCGAAAAATCTTTCTTTAAGCAACGGCTCACCGCCAGTCAAAGTCAATTTTAAAATTTGGAGATTGCCTAACTCCCTCAACAGTCCGAAAATTTCTTTAAGCGAAAGCTCTTCTTTGCCCCTCCTTCCCGAATCATTGCCACAATAACGACATTTAAAATTACAAAGAGAAGTTATACCCAAGGTAGCCAATAAAGGGGTTGCCGTATAATCGGCGGGCTTGCCAATAAACTCTTTTTCGAAAAACATCCGCTCATCGATAGCTATATTCAAACCTACACTGCTTGAATATTGTTCGAGCTTGTCGAGAACTATTTTGGGTTT
>PFOG01000092.1 GCA_002792395.1 Candidatus Portnoybacteria bacterium CG_4_10_14_0_2_um_filter_44_20
ATTAGTTTTTACTAATTTCAGCCAATCATTAACCGATTCATTTTGCAACATATTTTAATGCCTCAGACTGTAAAGTGTACCATAGGAGAGTGCATATCATTGACAAATTTAATAATTCGAGTATAATAACAAGAAATGGTTGTATAACCATTTAAGGAACAGTAGCAGAGTGGTCGACCTGCTTTAGTAAGTTAAACCAAACTAGTAGGTTGATAAGTCTACAAAGACTTATTGGCCGAAAGACTGATATGGCTACCAAATATGCGGATCAGGAGTTTGTCGAGTTCGTAGTCAAGGCTTTAGTCAACAATCCCGATGAGGTCAAAACCGTTCGGACTGTTGATGAGATGGGGGTTCTTTTGACCCTCAAGGTCAATCCGACCGACATGGGGAATGTTATCGGCCGGCAGGGTTCTACTGCCAGGGCGATTCGAACCCTGCTTCGGGTGATTGGCGCTAAGAACCACGCTCGAGTTAACTTCAAGATAGAAGAACCAGAGGGTGGCAGAGCTCGAACTCAGGAAACATCTGGAAAAGATGTTGACGATGTAGTTGGAGAATTCAAGTTGTAAACCAGCTACTCTGCTTCCAACACAAGATTTATTGTTTCGGAAACCGAAAGTTTCCGACGAACATCGGCGCTTCGCGCATATGTTCACAATCCCAAAAATCGTGCTATGATTTATCTAGTACGGTTTTTGGTTATATCTGCGCGATTTACGAATTACGATTTATGAATAAAGTTCTTTTCGTTTCGCTCAAATACGATTTACGAATATTCTTAAATCGTAATTCTTAAATCTTAAATCGTTTTCCATGAAATTTGATATCATCACTATATTTCCAAAGATTTTTAATGGCTACTTTGGTGAAAGTATTATTGGGCGTGCCCAAGAGAAAAAACTGATTAAGCTTCGTGTCCATGATCTGCGCGATTTCACAATCGATAAACGCAGAACAGTTGACGACAAGCCTTATGGCGGCGGGCCGGGAATGATACTAAAGATCGAGCCGATCTCCAAAGCGATAGCGGCCTTGAGAGCGCTGAGGGGGAAGGGTGGAAAAAAGAAAGTAGCAATTAAAAACTTAAAGCCGAAGAGAAGGGTGATT
This sequence comes from Candidatus Portnoybacteria bacterium CG_4_10_14_0_2_um_filter_44_20, assembly GCA_002792395.1. Lineage (GTDB taxonomy): Bacteria > Patescibacteriota > Minisyncoccia > Portnoybacterales. Next base: position 1,111 of record PFOG01000092.1, read on the forward strand.
TTATTTTCTGCCAAAGGGAAAACAGTTACGCAGGCGGATGTCAGGCGGTTGGCAAAATACGACCAGTTGATTTTGATTTGCGGGCGGTACGAAGGAGTTGACGAGCGGGTGGCAAAATATATTGCCGACGAAGAAATTTCTGTGGGTAACTATGTGTTAACTGGCGGTGAAATTCCTGCTATGATAATGGTAGACGCAGTCTCTCGTTTGATCCCCGGAGTGCTTGGAAAAAGGGAGAGTTTAGATGAGGAGAGTTTTAACGGTTGCTTACGGACTACGGACTACGGACTACGGTCAAAACGGAATTTCAAAGCGGTAGCCGGTAGTCGGTTAGCAGTAGACAATAATTATTTGGAATACCCGCAGTATACAAGACCGGAGGAGTTTATGGGGTGGAGGGTACCGAAAGTGTTATTAAGCGGAAATCATATGAAGATTAAAGAGTGGCGCAAGAAAATTTCTAATTCACCTAATTCATCTAATTCACCTAATAAAATTTCCAATTCCTAATTTCCAATTCCCACATTCATTTTTAGACATTTATTCATTGGGCATTGATTAGAAATTAGAAATTAGAAATTAGAAATTCGTGTTATATATTGCGTCCGACCATGCCGGTTATCAATTAAAAGAGGAAATTAAGCGATATTTGCAGTTACTGAATTATTCTTTTGAAGATCTTGGGCCAAAAGAATTTGATCCGAATGATGATTATCCTGATTTTGCTTTTGCGGTCGCGAAAAAAGTTGCTGATGAGGGCGGGGAAGGGATTTTGTTTTGCGGTACTGGCCAGGGTGTTTGTTTGGCCGCCAATAAAATAAGGGGTATCCGGGCGGTTTCCGCCTACGATGAGTTTATGGCTCGTCAGGCCAAGGAGCATTTGGATTCTAATATTCTTTGTTTGGGCGGTAGGGTCTTGGATGCCGAAATGGCCAAAAAGATAGTAAAAACATGGCTGGATACCGGCTTTTCCGGAGAGGAAAGACATGAGAGAAGATTGGGGAAGATAGAGGAGATGGAAAACGGCCAGAAATAATTTTCAATTACCAATGCTCAATTTTGCAATCAATTTTTCAATGATTTAATTTTCAATGTTTGAAATTTTTTTAATTTAATCATTCAGTGAAAATTGAAAATTGAAAATTGAAAATTAGTGGCAGAAATCGTTCCAGCAATAATCGCAAAAGATTTTGAGGAATTGAAAGACAAGATAAAAAAAGTCGAACCATTCGTTAATTGGGTTCAGTTGGATGTGATGGATGGTAAATTCGCGCCGGAGAAAACATGGCCGTATATTTGTCACCCTGAACTTGTTTCAGGGTCTCAAAATGGACGGGAGATGCCGAAACAAGTTCGGCATGACAGAATAAAATTACTAAAAGAATTGAATACCAAACTTAATCTTGAGGCGCATTTGATGATCGACGAGCCGGAAAAAGAGATAGGTAGGTGGCTGGAATCCGGAGTTAAAAGAATTTTAGTGCATTATGAGGCAATAAAGAACGATTTACGAAGAACGATTTACGATTTAAGAAAAAAATGCAATGAACATGGAGTGGAGCTCGGGTTGGTTTTAAATTTAGAGACGCCGATCGATGTGTTGAATGATTTATCTGAATTCTTTCCGCCAAGGGACTTCGACGGTGAGCTCAGTCGAACCGCGGATCCGTCTCGGGCGGAAAATCATAAATCTTTATTCTTAATTCAACTAATGTCTATTGCTCAAATTGGTTATCACGGCCATTAT
>PFOG01000014.1 GCA_002792395.1 Candidatus Portnoybacteria bacterium CG_4_10_14_0_2_um_filter_44_20
CGGGGCAAGCAACTGCAAAATAATGGGCTTTCGGCCCGGAAATCGGTATTTTGTAGTTGTCCCGACCGGTTAGGTTGCCAGATCGCTCGCTTTGTTTGATTAAAACCGAACAAGGTCGAAGACCGATCTGACTAATCTAACTTTTTTGAGAGTTTTCACCTTTCGGGTGATCCCCCGTAGGGGGAGATCCTGGCTCAGGTTTTGCGATATGCGAAACTTTGAACCTGAGTGAGAACTTCTCATTTTTTTGAGAGTTTGATCCTGGCTCAGGATGAACGCTGGCGGCGTGGATAAGGCATGCAAGTCGAACGCTCCGCAGCAATGCGGAGAGTGGCAAACGGGTTAGTAACACGTAGGAACGTACCGACGAGATGGGGATAACTCCGCGAAAGCGGGGCTAATACCCGATGGTCCCCGAGAGTAATCAAGGGGTAAAGCAGCAATGCACTCGTTGAGCGGCCTGCGTACTATCAGCTTGTTGGTAGGGTAATGGCCTACCAAGGCTATGACGGTTAGGGGGTGTGAGAGCACGGCCCCCAACATCGGAACTGAGATACTGTCCGGACTCCTACGGGAGGCTGCAGTCAAGAACCTTCGACAATGCGCGAAAGCGTGATCGAGCGACGCCGCGTGACCGAAGACGCCCTTCGGGGTGTAAAGGTCTTTTCTATGGGAACAATTTTTGAGCGTACTATAGGAATAAGGGGCTGCTAAACTCGTGCCAGCAGCCGCGGTAAGACGAGTGCCCCAAGCGTTATCCGAATTTACTGGGCGTAAAGGGTCCGTAGGGGGTTTTGTTAGTCCCAGGTTAAATTTCAAGGCTCAACTTTGAAGCTGCCTGGGAAACGGCAAAACTAGAGTGTGTGAGAGGCTGAAGGAACGCACGGTGTAGGGGTGAAATCCGTTGATATCGTGCGGAACACCAAAGGCGAAGGCAATCAGCTGGCGCATCACTGACCCTGAGGGACGAAAGCGTGGGGAGCAAAAAGGATTAGATACCCTTGTAGTCCACGCCCTAAACGTTGGATGCTAGCTGTATAAAGTATCGACCCTTTATGTGGCGAAGCTAACGCGTTAAGCATCCCGCCTGGGAAGTACGATCGCAAGATTAAAACTCAAAGGAATAGACGGGAGCTCGCACAAGCGGTGGAGCATGTGGTTTAATTCGACAGTAAACGAGGAACCTTACCAGGGCTAGACTGCCAGATGAAACCCCGCAGAAACGTGGGGCTACCCACAAGGACATCTGGTTCAGGTGTTGCACGGTTGTCGTCAGCTCGTGTCGTGAGATGTCCCCTTAATTGGGTCAACGAGCGCAACCCCTATTAGATGTTATAAGTGTCATCTAAGACTGCCTCGGGATACGGGGAGGAAGGCGGGGATGACGTCAAATCAGCGTGATCCTTTGATGCCCTGGGCTACACACATGCTACAATGGCCGGTACAATGGGTTGCCAAGCCGTAAGGCGGAGCCAATCCCATCAAAACCGGTCTCAGTTCGGATTGAGGGCTGAAACTCGCCCTCATGAAGTAGGAATCGCTAGTAATCGCGGATCAGCTATGCCGCGGTGAATACGTTCCCGAGCTTTGTACTCACCGCCCGTCAAGCCAGGGGAGCCGGTAGTTCTGGAAACGCCACTTCGGTGGTGTTAAAGAAAGATCGGTAACAAGGGCTAAGTCGTAACAAGGCATCCGTAGCGGAAGCTGTGGATGGATCACCTCCTTTCTAGATTTTTTATCTAGAGGAAAGTGTCGATACTCCGCAATACTGCGGGGTGGTCTTCCGAGACTTTAAATTGGATACTGATGAACGTGAAGTATAAAAAGTCGTTCCGGGACAACTATAAGAAACTGCTTTTCGTAGAAAATATTGCTTTTTCGCAAAAATTCATCCTGAGCGTAGCGAAGGACCATCTTTGCTCAGAATATATTCAGAATAAAAAATATCCACATTTTTATGTTTTGTGGATATTTTGTTTTAGTGTAAAATACATATAATACTCTAATCATTACTATTTTTAACGACCGTAATAAGTGGTAATTAAATGAAAATGAAAAAAGCAAAAAAATTTTTTAGGCGGAAAATTATTCTTGATAAATTAGCTGCTGTTGGCGACTCGTCGGCAGAAATTTTACTCGGCTTAGTTATGGAAACGCTAATAATCGCGAAAGCTATGTGCTTGCCACCTCGACAGGCACAGAATACTCTAAGATATTCTCAGACGCCGCGTATCGAGATAGACATTAGGTCCAGAATGGCTTTTTGGACGCTCTTGTCAAAGCTTAAAAAAGAAAAGCTGATAGCTAAAAATAAAAGCGGGAGAATCTCGATTACTAAAAGAGGCGCGGAATATCTGCGGCTAAAATCTGAACAACCGTCGTGGTCTAAACAATATGTACCCAGCATTAAAACAGATGAGGAAATTATCTTGGTTATTTTTGATATTCCCGAGGAAGTTCGCGGCAAAAGAGATTGGTTGCGATTTCATTTAGCTCGATGTGGCCTTCGGCCGTTGCAAAAGAGTGTCTGGTGGGGAGAAAGCGCGCTACCGGAAGAACTTCTGAAAGACATAAGGAAATTCAATATTCTTCCATATATCCACGTTTTTTCCGTTCAAAAAGAGGGTACCGTTTCATCTGTAATTGCTGGTCAGTAAGAACCTTTTGTTTATGTGCTCATATAGTTATTACCATTTTTAACGGTCGTGAGTAATGGCAAACAAAGTAATGGTGATAACAGACAAAACAAAAGGCAGGCAAATCTTGCTATCCGCTAATTTTTAGATTATAATTT
>PFOG01000190.1 GCA_002792395.1 Candidatus Portnoybacteria bacterium CG_4_10_14_0_2_um_filter_44_20
AAAAATATACGTTAGATTTTATTAAAAATTTTCCCAAATAATTTGCCAAATAATAGTATAGTATTTCTAGGGATTGACACATGTCTCTGACAATAGGGCAGAATCTCATGAAATCCGATGGACTTCAATTTCATAATACTGCCCATCGTTCTTTCTTGCCGCGCTTTAGCTAAGAATCGTACCTCTTGATCGGTTAATGTCGCCAAGACTGTCGCCGGGTCAATTTTTCTAGTATCTCCTTCTAATAAATCAGCCAAGAATAGATAGGCTCGGTTGATATCATCGGCATATTCTTTCTTTTCAATTTCATCCGCTAACCGCTGATATATTTGCTTAAACATCCAACTTCTGGCTTTGTTAACGGCCATAGCGGCGACAGAGTTAGAAAATGATAGCCGACCTTTCAGGGCGCTCTCTTTAACTACGGCGGCAATACAATTATTTACCTATTCCCGCTGATTATCTCCCAGGCAAAGAACCATTTTTGGAATTTCGTCGAACTTAATGTAGCCCATTCTGAGAGCGTCATTAACATCAGACGGCAAATAGGCGAACTTATCAGCCAGACGAATTACCATGTATTCCGGTTGGCACTTAGAATCAATCTTGATAATCCCCGGGCCATTGGAATGATACGGGGCTCCATCTAAAACTTCAAAGGATAAGTTTAAGCCTTTTCCCTTTCGTTCAATTTTGTCCGCCAAGATAACTGAGAAAATTTCATGTTTGAATTCAAAGCCTAAAATTTTTCCCAATTCCCGTTCGCCCGCATGACCGAAGGGTGGGTGACCGATATCAGGCACTAGAGCTAGAGCCTTAACCAAATCAACATTCAATCCCAATATTTGAGCGATGGTTTCGGCGATAATCATAACTTCCAAAGTGTGGGTCATCCGATTTCTGATTAACGGATTATCAGGTGAAGACCAAACTTGTGTTTTATGACTCTCGCGTCGAAAACCTTTAGCGTTGGTAATCTTCAAGGCGTTAATCCAAAAGGGGTCAGAGATGTCGGCCAAAATTAAATCTTCGTCATCTTGGGTCCGGCGACCCAAAGATTTTTGGGAGTCAAAGGCTAAATGTTTTAGCGCTCCGCGATATTTCCTTAAGTCTTCCGCTTTCATTTTATAAAGATATTTGGGTGATTATTTGTATCCTCAAATTAATCCAATTATTCCTTTTTGCCAACAAAAAAGAGCATCTTTTTACGATAGCTTTTTATATCTCTAAATTTATAATTATTCCGAGCAACAATTAATCACTTTCTTTACTAAATCTCCCAATTTACCCATAGACCCCTTCTTTTCTTGGTCCTCTTTGTTCAAAGCTCCCTCATCAATTTTTTTAATATCGCCGGTATTAATCAGCTTCATATTCAAACCCCAGAATAAGGAATAGAGATTATAGGCCTTGGAAAACAAAGCATAGGCATCTTCTTTTCTCCCGCAACCCATTTCCTTGGTCCCCACCTCCATTAATCTCATGGCAGCGGCCAGCAGATGTTTAGAAATGCACCACACTTCACCCTCATATTCTTTAATTAATTTTTGCATCAATTCTTTTCTCATCTCCCGCACGTCCTTGATTAGGTCATAGTAGTCATTGTTGCCCGTCTTGGCTCCGGAAAAAAAGAAATGCTCTTCAATGCTGACTAAATTCATGACCGCGATACTTAAATCTTGGTCAGACGATAAATCCAACTTATTATCTTTTTTCAAACTATCCATCTTGTCGATAAAAGTCTGTAATTCTTTTTGGTTGATGTCCATATATTAAAAATTATTATTTAGTAAAAAATAAAAGATTAAACTTAAAATTAATAATGCCCCCAATGGCATCGCTACTTTTTGAAAAGGGAATTGGGCATGACCGTTATTCTTCTTCTTCAAATATTGATACCAAGCGCCGACGAAGTAAAAAACCACGCTACCGATAATAATTCCTAATAGAATCTTATCAATATTCCACAACCGATTGAAAGGATGGCCGATGAATCCGGTAGTATAAAAAGGGATTATCACCATGGCGTAATAGGCCAAATAAGTAATAAAACTCAATCCCTTGAAATTAATCTTTTTCTTTTTTAACCACTCAATCGTCCAAGCGGCCACGGCTACGAGCAGGCCGCCAATCCATAAACTGGTGACAGTATCATCAATTCCCAGCCACCGCGAAAACCCTAACCCGGCTCCGGCTACCACGACACAAACCGGGCAAAAAGCGGAAGCGGAAAAGACCACCAAAAAATTGGCTACCAACAATCCGGAAAAAATTTTAATCCTATTCATAAAATATTAAAGTTTAAACTTCGTCTTAAAAAAATTAGTGGTCTCTTCTCCTCCCACAAAACATTTATTTTCCGTCCAAAGAAAAGGCACTCCCACATTATTTGATGACAAAGAACAGCGAGCGACAGCCTCCATCATTAACTTGGCATTATCTTTATTCTTGTAAACCTCTCTTTTTTCCATAGTTATCCGCTCATTGATTTTATTTTCATCTAGAAATTGTTCCAACACTTTGCAATGAGGACAAGTATCGCCATAAAAAAGAATGATTTTATTATCCAATAAACTGACCTTAGCTTCCGGAGCGGTAACTTTAGCGCACCCGGCTAAAAATAAAGGCAATAATAAAAACAATAATAAAAACTTTTTAGTCATATTGGCATCAATTAACCTGCTTAATTATTTCTGTAAACAGTATATCACATTATGATTAGTCCTGGCTATACTGAACTGGTAGGTATATGGGAAACTAACAGGCAATATTTCAAATTTTCAGTAGCCATG
>PFOG01000122.1 GCA_002792395.1 Candidatus Portnoybacteria bacterium CG_4_10_14_0_2_um_filter_44_20
TGAGGACGCGCTGAATAACAGGCCGAGAAAGCGTCTTGGCTTTAAAACGCCGTTAGAAGTATTTAATGAAAGTGTTGCACTTACTTGTTGAACCTATCTGTGTTTGTGTGAAATCAAACTTTTAGTTTTTCATTCCAATAAAAAACCGCCTCGCGCATATCGCGGGGCGGTAAATTTTTTTGTTACTTCAAATTCCTACAAATGATTTTCCAAAATAGCCCCTTGAACCAAAATATCGGCCGGCCGAACAAAGATTCTTGTGAATGAAAGATAAGTTATTTTTTCTTGAATCCCGATTCCTTGTGGCCCAAAACAAGAAGCGATTCGCCAAGCGTGTCGGCTAGAAACTGAAAAGATTTTCTATCGTATTCCGTCCCGCCACAACAAGGTTCCCTTGTTGCTTTCAACACCGTTTTGGGTTTTAAACTCAATCTTTGCATAAAATCAACTAAACTGTAATTGGCCGATGGCAAAAGAGCAATTCTAGAGTACGGCCCGTTTATTACGGGCGGATATACTACTATCATTCTCGCGCCAAGAATTTCTTCTATTAGCTGCTCTTTCTCGCCTTTTTCTTTTGGCATGGCACACCTCTCTTTAGCGTGAGATTCTTTTACAAAGTGCGAAAACCTGCTATAGTTTTTGTATATGATTTTAATAAGAAATGCAACAATTTTAACCCAAGACAGCAAGCGTCAGATATTGAAAAACGCGGCTATTTGCATTAAGGATGGTAGAATTCTGGACATTGGTATCAGTCACGAGCTAGAAAAATTATATAAGAAAAGGGCGAAAAAAATAATTGACGGCGAGGGTAGGGTGGTTATGCCGGGCTTAATTAATACTCATACTCATTTAGCAATGACGCTTCTTCGCGGCTACGCCGATGATATGCCGCTTAAAAAGTGGTGGTTCGAAAAGGTTTTTCCCTTCGAGGGCAAACTTAAGGCCGAAGATGTCTATTGGGGTTCGCTTTTGGGCGGCCTCGAAATGATTGAATCCGGCACTACTTGTTTTGTGGATGGTTATTTTTTTGCCGATGCTATTGTTATGGCCGTTGAGGAGTTGGGGTTGCGGGCAAACATCGGAATTCCAGTTTTGGATTTTAAATGCCCGGAGTTTGAATCTCCCGACGATGCTTTGGCTGCCGCGGAAAAAATTTTGACGAAACCAAGGGGCGCAGAATTGATCAAATTTTCCATTGCTCCGCACATGTTGCAGTCGACATCGCTCGAAACTTACCGGAAATGTAAAAAATTAGCTGATCGGTACAAGATAATTCTTCAAACTCATTTGGCGGAAACAGAGGCCGAGGTCGAATATAGCCGCAAAAAATATAAAAAGACGCCAGTAAGGCTTTTGGTCGAAAATAGAATTCTTGATAAAAATTCTTTGGTTGCGCATGTTTGCCACTTGACTGACGATGACGTTGTCTTGTTGGCGAAAAGCAGGGTCAATGTTTCACATTGTCCGGTTTCCAACATGAAGCTTGTTTCTGGACTGATGCCCCTCAAGAAACTATTAAATAAAGGGGTTAACATCGGCCTTGGTACTGATGGTGCCTGTTCTAACAATAATTTGGACATGTTTGAAGAAATGAAGCTCAGTGCGCTTGTCCACAAGTTGGCCGAAAAAGATCCGAGCGCGGCCGAGGCGCAAATTATTTTAGATATGGCGACCATTAACGCCGCCAAGGCCATCGGTGAAGAAAAAAATCTCGGATCAATTGAAAGAGGGAAAGCAGCTGATATCATTCTTCTTAATTTCCAGCAACCGCATCTGTTGCCCGATTATAATATTCTCTCGAACTTGGTTTATTCCGCCAGAGGAAACGACGTCGAAACTGCAATTATAAACGGACAGATTGTGATGGAGAATCGGAAAATACAGAATGTTAACGAAAACAAAATATTAAAAATAATAAGTGAGCGATATAATGGCTAAGTCCAATTTTTATCTCATACCGCTGTCGATTTTAATCGCGGCCGCGATTATCGCTACCGGAGTTTTTTATAAACAAAATAAACAAAAAACCGAAGAAGATCTGTTAAGACAAGAGCAGGCTGGCGAATTAGTTGCTCCGCTTGTCGCGTTTTCCGCGCCTCTTTTTGTTCTGAAAAATATTGATGGGGTCGAGGTGTCTCTGAAAGAGTTGCGCGGGCAGGCTGTTTTACTAGTTTTTACCGCTTCGACTTGTGATTTTTTTCAACAAGAACTACGTGATCTGGAAAGATTTGCCGATTTTTACCGCGGCCAAATTCCTGTTTTTGCTATTTATAGCCAAGAGTCTTTTTTGGCCCTGCGAAACTATAAAAAAGAGAACAACGTCAATTTTTCCATACTGGTCGATCAGGACGGAAGCGTTTTTCAGGATTATAAAATCAGCATCAGTGGGACGCCAGCGCACTTTCTTATCGATAAATCCGGAAAAATTTCTGCCGTTTGGCCGGGCGCTGCGTCTTTATCGGCTCTAGAGGGGCTGGTGACTAGTCTTAAAGACTAACAATAAAATGCCTGAACTTCCCGAAGTTGAAACAATCAAAAGACAATTAAATAATGTTATTGTCGGTAAGAAAAGGAAGTCTCGCGGACTAAAGTCCACTTCGTCTTCTTCTCCGAAGAGAATAAAAAGCGTGGAGATTTTAGAACCGCGCCTGATTAAGGTTAGCCTGAAAAGTTTTAAAAAGGCGGTTATTGGCGCGACAATAAAAGCCATTCGGCGCCGAGCCAAACTTTTAATAATTGATTTGTCGGACGGCCACAGTTTGCTTATCCATTTGAAGATGTCAGGACAATTGATATATCAACCAGCCCGTCATCCGGAACTTGATTCAGAATCTCACAAACATACGCGCGTTGTCTATAATTTTACCGACGGCAGCAAATTATTACACAACGATTTGCGGAAATTTGGATTTGTGAAGTTGGTAGAAACCAAAGAGGTGTTAAAATATTTAGAAAAGGAAGGATATGGGCCCGAGCCGCTGGAGAAGAACTTTGCTCCAAAAAATTTTAAAACTCTTTTGGTGAATCAATCCCGAAAGAAGATCAAACCAATTTTAATGGAGCAAACTTTTATAGCCGGCATCGGCAATATTTATGCCGATGAAATTTGTTTTTACGCCGGAGTCAAGCCAACGCGGATCGTCGGAACGCTTACCGACGAAGAAATCAAAAAACTTTTTAACGGCATTAAAAAAATTCTTCGGGAAGCAATCAGATACCGAGGTTCGTCAGCCGACCTGTATCTGGATGCCGAAGGTAAAGAAGGGGAGTATGTGCCGCGTTTGAAAGTCTACGGGCGCGAAGGCGAGAAATGTCCGCGATGCGGCGGAATCGTCGAGCGGATTAAAATTGGCGGCCGCGGAGCCCATTTCTGCCCAAGGTGTCAAAAGTAACACTATTGAGTTTGGCGAATAATGCGTAAAATCGTCTTTTCTGGCGCAAGCGATCGAAAACCTTGAATTAGGAAAATCGGCTTTGACTATGATTTTCCCGCCTATAATTTCCGGAGGATTTCCGGAGGACTGTCCTCTCGAAGAGGACAGTCCTCATCCGGTTTGTTCATTATTCACCAAGCTCCACTATCATTGCAAAATTTAAAATTTATTGTATAATTATTTAAAATCAGTTCGTTGATAATTAAATTTTTTGGAGGTGTGTTGCGATGGCAATACCGAAAATTGTTATCACCGGCGGGCCATGTGCGGGTAAAAGCACGGGCATGGCTACTCTTGTAGAAAGACTTTCTGATTACGGTTTTAGAGTTTTCGTGGTTCCGGAGGTACCGACCTTTTTATTCGCCAGTGGACTAACACCGGGGAAAATGAAAAACGCCACCCAGCTCTATTTACTCGAGAAGATGATCGTGGCAACGCAAATTTATCTGGAAAAATCCATCGAAAAAACTGCTGCAGAAATTTATCCGCGAGACAAAAAAATTATTCTTTGCGACCGCGGCGTAATGGATCACCGGGCTTATTTTCCCAGCGAAGAGCATTGGATACAGCTGTTAAAAGAGCAAAAATATAATTTCGTAAATCTTCGGGATTGCTATGTCAGCGTAGTTCATCTTGTCACCGCCGCATTGGGCGCTGAAAAATTTTACACTCTGGGTAATAATCCCGCGCGCACGGAAACGCTGGCACAAGCAGTCGCAATCGACCGGAAAACTCGCGAATGCTGGCTTGGCCACCCGCACTTCAAAATCATCGACAATAGCACGGACTTTGATGGTAAAATCAGACGGGTTTTATCCGCCGTCTGCAAAGCTTTGGATATTTTGGCCCCAACAGAAATCGAAAGAAAATTTTTGGTCGCAAGCATTGATTTTAACAGGATGCCGCCGTATCAAAAAATTCATATCGAACAAATATATCTTAAATCCGATAATCCCGCCAAAGAGTTGAGAATAAGAAAGAGGGGGCAAGACGGTTCATTTCTGTACTTTTTTACCGAAAAATGGGAAACGGATGACCCGCGTGAGAGGGGGGAAAAAGAAAGAATCATCGGGCTGCGCCAGTTTCTGGAGATGCAAAGCCAGCGTGATCCGGATAAAACTACCATTAAAAAAGACAGGATTTGTTTCTTGTGGAAGGACCAGTATTTCGAGCTCGACATTTACAAATCGCCCGGCCTTTCCGGATTGATTATTCTCGAAATAGAACTTACGGAAAAATCGGAAGATGTAATGCTTCCACCGTTTATAACAATCGAGAAGGAAGTCACGGGCGACAAACGCTACTATAACAACAATCTGGCAAAAAAATGATTTAAGAAGCCATAAGGAGAAAAAGGGATTATGAAATTACCCATCCCCGATGCTTTTGCTTGTGTATTCGGTGCTCTGGCGCTGATACTTGGCATCGCGCTGTTGGCCGGATACATTGCTCTCTGGTTCGGCGTAAAATAATTGCTGAAGACTGACCGACAGCCCGCTCTCAAACGGGCTGTTTTTTGTTGCCCGCAACCATTGCACAGACGCTTAAAATGTTGTAAAATTTTAAAAACGCAAATGGCCACCAGAACTAAACAACAAACAGAACTGCAGTTCAACAGCCCGAGTCGGGGGCGGGTTGATTTTACGAACGTAATTTATGACCTGGTTAATTTTATGGAAGAAGACATAAGGAAGCAATACTGTCTGATTATAGGCACGGATTCGCGCGCTAATCATTTGATTGAGGGCGGCGCCAAAGACGTCGAATTTGTCACCGCAATTATTATTCACCGGTTGGGCAAAGGGGGGCGGTATTTCTGGCACAAGGAAACAAGGGGAAAAATTCATACCCTCCGGCAGAAAATTTATGAGGAAACTGGGCTCTCGCTCGCGATAGCCCAGAAATTAATCGGCGAACTGAATAAATATTTGTCAAACACGACTGGCGACCCCGCCCTTAAGCCGTTAAAATACGAGTTAGAAATCCATGTTGATATCGGCGAAAGGGGGCCGACCAGAGAAATTATCAAAGAAATAGTCGGCATGGTTCAAGGGTCTGGATTTAGTGCCAAAACAAAACCGTGTTCTTACGGCGCGTCAACTGTGGCGGATAGACATACGTAGGGTGACATTTCTTTGTTTATAGAGTAAAATATAATTAAGTCTACTGGCGAGGTCGAAGCGCTATTATAAAATAATTCAAAATTCATCTAATTACCTAATTTCTAACCAAATTCCAAATGCAAAATATTTTTAATTTTAGGCATTGGAAATTTTATTATTTTATTAGGTGAATTACCACCCTTCGGGTGGTCGCCCGTAGGGTGAGAAATTAGACAATTAGAAATTTTTAGCTTTATTTTGGGATTTCGCATTTGAGCGAAGTAAAGCGAACTTCGTTCATGTTCGAATTTCAAATTTAATTTTATGCTTACCGCCCTTCTCGTCATTATCGGCATTATTGCCATCACAGCTATATATGTGATTTATGTCTTTAACCGCCTTGTTGTCCTTCGTAATCGGGCTAAAGAGGCTTGGTCGGATATTGATGTTCAGCTAAAAAGAAGGTATGATTTGATTCCAAACCTGATAGAAACAGTTAAGGGTTATGCCGCGCATGAAAAAGAAGTTTTCGAGAAAGTAACAGAAGCGCGGGCGAGAGCAATCGGCGCAAGCGGTGCCGCTCAAAAGGCCGAAGCAGAGAATCAGTTGGCCGGCGCTCTTAAAACCCTTTTTGCCGTTTCAGAAAATTATCCCCAGCTGCGCGCTTCAGAAAATTTTCTTAAGCTGCAGGAAGAATTATCGGACACCGAAAATAAAATACAAGCTTCACGGCGGTTTTATAATGCCAATGTTATGGAGTTTAACACGAGGCAGGAGGTGTTTCCGGTCAATTTGATGGTTTCGACACTTGGTTTTCAGAAGCCGGAATTTTTTGAGATAGGGGAGCCGGCAGAACGAGAGACGCCGAAAGTTAACTTCTAATATTTTAAACGACTACCGCTTACCGACTATCGTCAAACGGAAAAGCCGTAGTCCGTAGTCGGTTAGCAATTTTAAACATGGAATCAACCAAATCAACAAAAAATTTAGTCTACATATCGGCAGCCTTAATAGGGGCCGGGCTGATAATTTACGGCGCATTTTATTATACGAACATAGAGACAACCTCAAAACAAGAAGCCCAGGTTCTCCCAGTTGCCAAAAACGATGGCTCGGCTGATACAAAAACGGCCCAAGCTTTCAAGGAGGTTGTTCTGGGAGACGAAAAAGCGCCGGTAACAATGATTGAGTACGCAAGCTATCTCTGTGGTCATTGTGTGACGTTTTCTCGAAACACTTTTCCGAAAATCGAAGAAAATTATATTAAAACCGGCAGGGTAAAATTTATTTACCGGCCTTTTCCGCCACTCGAGATTGGTATGGCGCTGGTCTGCGCGCAGGAGCAAAACAAATTTTGGGAATACAATCATGAGGCTTATAACTCTCAAATTGGGTCGCCTGATGACCTAAAAACCATTGCGAGTAAGGTCGGGGCTGATGCTGATAAATTTAACAAGTGTTTTGACTCTGAAGAATATAAATCAATTGCTGAGAACTGGTATAAAGAGGCTCAAGATGCTGGTGTCGAAGGGACTCCCACTTTTTTTATCAACGACAAAAAAATTGTCGGGGATTTACCCTACGAAGATTTCCAGAAAGCGATTGATGAAGAGTTGGCCAAGTAATTGTTTCGCGGACAGCCGCCAACAGTGTTTTTTAATTAGTGGTCGATCGTTTTTTAAGCGTCTTTATAGATGAACTCAAGACAATTTTCGAAACTCGTTTCCTATCTGTCTAAAAATTATCAAATCTACGCCACTCAGGAAGAAAATGGCCAGGTGGTTATTGATGAACTTCATGATGCCAAAAAAGCAGTCTTGGATAACAGGCTGCCTTTTTATTCGTGGAAGCGCTTCTTTGTGCCGGAATGCGAAAGCTTGTTTGAATATGATGGTGTTAGCTTAACGCCTTCTTCGCGCGAGCAGGGCAAGCAGACCGTCTTATTGGGCATAAATTTTGTAGACCTTAAATCAATTATTCTCTATGACCGGGTTTTCGCTGCGGACACTTATTATCAAAGCCGCCGTAACAATCTTTTAATTATTGCGCACAATTTTCTTCCTGGGCCGGAAAATAATCTAGCGCATGTCGAATACAAGGAAGAAAATCTAAAACAATATTCTTTTGACGTTTTTCTGGCCGCTCAGGAAAATAGCGTTATTGGGCATAAAAAAACGGAGATCGAATATCGGGTGTTTGCTGGCTCAGAAAAAGGAGAAAAGGTATTGCGGGAATCCGGCTATAAAGATTATCAGCGGATTGAATGTTTGGGTTTGCTGAGCGAAGACCGTTCCGGTTCAGCAATGAATGTTTTCCGCGATAAGCTTACAAATCACCATAATCCCAAAATCTGGGAGGAGCTGGGCAGGCGCTGTATCGAATGCGGGAAATGCACGATTGTTTGCCCGACTTGTTTTTGCTTCAGGCTAGATGACACTCCTTCGCTAGAAGTTGGCCAAGGTCAACGTCAGCGTTGCTGGGATGCTTGTTTTTATCAAGAGTTTTCTGAGGTCGCCGGTCCTTCGACGGGTTCGACAGGCTCACCGCAAGCAGGCTCAGGACAAGCGCCTAAATTTTTAAAAACTACCGCGGAAAAAATTCATTTCTGGTATTACCACAAATTTGCTCGGATTCCCGATGAGCATTCGATAACCGGTTGTGTCGGTTGCCATCGATGTTATCAGGTTTGTCCGGTGGGAATCGATATAAAGAAGGTGCTTGAGGATGTTTATAATTCCTGAAATGATTTAGGAATAACGATTTACGATTTACGAAATTTCAATTTATTATTCTTAAATCATAAATCTTCTTAGATTCGTAATTCTTGTGATTAATCCCTATCAAACCCTCACAGCTCAAATAACCGATATCAAGGATGAGGTTTTGAATATGAAACGTTTCTGGCTGAAGCTGGATGAAGAATTCGACTATAGCCCCGGTCAGATAATTTTTCTTTCTATTCCGGGATTTGGCGAGGCGGCTTTCGCGCCATGCGGAAAATCCGATGACAAAAGGACGGTTGAATTATGCGTGCGGCACGTGGGAAAACTAACCGGTAAGTTGCACGCAATGAAGATCGGTGAAAGTGTCGGAATTCGGGGTCCGTTTGGCCACGGGTGGCCGCTAAATAATTTTCAAAATCGTCATCCTGAACCCTTCGCAAAATCTCAGGATAAACTCCGTGAAGGGTCTGATGGGCGCTACGAGGGAGATTCTTCGACCTTGCCTCAGAATGACAAAAAAAAGAATATTTTAATAGTTGTGGGTGGTATGGGCTTGGTACCGTTGAGAACCCTGCTTTTAAACAGAGAAAAATATCTGTCGCCCGAAACAAAAATTCAGATTTTTTACGGCGCCAGAACCCCCGATGATTTCTTATTTAAAGAAAATTTCGACCGGTGGAAAAAAGAGGAGATAGACCTGCAATTAACGATCGACAAGGCTTGTCTCGGCTGGAATGAGTGCGTTGGTGTTGTGACCGCGCTTTTTGATAAGTACCCAATAGTTGAAAATGCCGCGGCTTTTCTTTGTGGCCCGCCGATTATGTATAAATTCATTTTGCAGAAACTGCAGGAAAAGAACGCTAGTGGTGAGCCAAGCCGAACCGCTAGTGGTGAGCCAAGTCGAACCACCAGTGGTGAGCCAAGTCGAACCATTTCCGAAAACGACATCTATATGTCATTAGAGCGTCGGATGCATTGCGGAATCGGTATCTGCCAA
The DNA here is from genome assembly GCA_002792395.1 of Candidatus Portnoybacteria bacterium CG_4_10_14_0_2_um_filter_44_20. Lineage (GTDB taxonomy): Bacteria > Patescibacteriota > Minisyncoccia > Portnoybacterales. The sequence goes on from PFOG01000122.1 coordinate 9,263, forward strand.
CATTGCGCTATCGGTCCCTTTTATACCTGCAAAGACGGCCCGGTATTTAGATATGCCGATATTAAAAATATTCCCGGGGCGATATAGAGCTTGCGTCCTCCTCCCCTCAGATGAGGGGAGGATTGAGGTGGGGTGCTGATTATTTTATATCAACACCTCCCCCCTTGCCCCTCCTCGTCTGAGGAGGGGAGGAAAATAGGAGACAAATATAAAAAAAGGCGGGCGTTGCCACCCGCGTGTCTGCCTGTTTATTTATGCTTTAGCTCACGAAGTCTCTTCGCCTCGATCGCAAGCGCCTCCAATTCGGCCCTGTCGGCCTTCATGCTTGCGGTAAACATCGCTCTTAAAAACAACGTAGCCGCGGCATCAACCACTACTCCTTTTTACTGACAAAGTCGGAGCAGACGAGTCGCGCCCAACAGAAAGCCGAGAAATGCGCTACCATGTCTTATGTGCCTAACAATTCCTAAACAAGTTATAGCAGTCAATAAAAATATTGTCAAGCTTAAAGCTGGCAAGAAGACAGAAACCGCCGGGCACATTATTAGCGTTAAAAAAGGTGACTGGGTTTTGACGCAAAACGATGTTATTATAAAAAAAGTTACCGCTAAACAAGCAAAAGAAATTTTAAAAATACTCAAAATTTATGAACGATAATTATGCCAAAGGAATTAAATACGCGTTCGCCGCCGCCCTAATCAGCGGGGTGGCAAATTTTGCCAATAAGCAGGTTATGCTTTCCGGCGTTGACCCGATTATTCTCAATATCGCGAAAAATGGATTGGTGGGTTTGGGCTTACTTGTCGTTTCATATCCTTTACTGAAAGATTTGAAAAAGTACCCATTCAAAAATTGGTTTAAATTAATCTTGATTGCCGTTGTCGGCGGCTGTATTCCCTTTATTTTGTTTTTTAAAGGATTGGCCATGAGTCCGGCCATTGTTGGTTCTTTTATCCACAAAACTTTGTTTATTTGGGTGGCGATTTCGGCGGTCATCTTTCTTAAGGAAAAACTGAATAAATTTCAATTGGTTGGTTTGGGAATTATGCTTATTGGCCTTTTGCCAATCATTAAATTTAATTTGTTTAGCGTTGGCCGTGGAGAAATGATGATGCTGGCCGCTGTCGCTTTTTGGTCGGTTGAAGTTATCTTTATTAAAAAATTTGTTCAAGATATTGATTACAGAATATTGGCGGCCTCCCGTATGGTTTTAGGCACAATATTTATTGCTACTTTTTCGATTGCCAGTGGAAATTTTTTGGGGATTTTAAAATTGACGCTTACCGATTGGTCAAAAATTCTGATTGTTGGCATTTTTCTGCTCGGCTATGTCTATAGTTGGTATAAAGCTCTTAATTTTGCTCCGGCTAGCGTGGTGACCAGTATTCTAACCTTGGCTCTGCCCGTGACGATTGTCGCGTCAAATATCCAAACAGTAAAATTACCCTTAACCGGCGACTTGATAACAATTCTCTTTATCGCCGCTGGCATCTATTTATATGTTAAGTTTTCAGAAAAACCATGGACGCCACCGGTTCGGATTTAAAAGGGATTATTAGTTGCGCCAGATATTCGTTTATGCCGAACCGCCTGCATCTTTGCGGACCGGAAAATCAGGCCGATATTCTGGAATTTTATTCGGCGATAAACGAACAAAAACCGACCAAGTCCATCAAACCGTTGCTCGAACAATTCGAAACGCTCTTTCCTTATTTAAAACTGATTGCCAAGGCTAATAATTGCAAAAACCCCTTTGCCCAAAAAATCGTTGAGGCTTATTGGCTCGGAAATGAATGTTTAGGAAAAGTGTTAACTAGCCGATTGTTTGACCATATTAAATACGATGTCGGGTTGAAAAAAAAGATAGGCGCGGACGGATATCAGAAATTTGTGAGACGTCTTGATAGAAAAGCCCTGCCACACCATAATTTCCACGTCTTCAGCGTTTATCAAAGAACTGGAAATATAAAGATATCCCATACGTTGGCGACAATGGACGCGTGCCGCATCAGTTGGGGAAAAGTTATTACAATAAAACCGCATTCACTAATCGTCAAAACAAAACCGCTAGTTGCCGATAAAAATGGAGCAATTAAAGAATCTGATTTTTTTACCGAGCGGGAGATACTTAACTATTTTGAGGGAAGCGTGTTATTAAACAATATCCGGATGGGGGATTATATTTCTTTGCACTGGGGATGTGTTTGCGAAAAATTAAACGCCAGACAAATCGCAAATCTGCAAAAATATACGGAATTAAGCTTGCTATATGCTAATCGACTATAATAATTTTCTGCGTGGTTCCGCGTATCGGTTCTGCGTAAATTCCGCGGCATGAAAAAACCAACAATTTGCATAACATCATTAACTTGTTGCGAGGGTTGTCAGATAGCTATTCTTGATTTGGGCGAACGATTTTTGGGTCTAGCTGGGAAAATTAAAATTGGCGACTTCGCGTTTTTGGAAGAGCGTCCCGAAAGCGAAACATTCGATATCGCCTTTGTTGAGGGTGCTCCGATTACTGAAAAAAACAAGGAGCGGCTGTTGGATTTGAGGAAGCGTTCGAAAGTGCTGGTCGCGCTTGGAGCTTGCGCTTGTCTTGGCGGAATCGCTGAAATTAAAGATTATCAAGACAAAAACGAACGGGTCAGGTATGTCTACAAAAACATCGAAAGCATTGAAAACCCCGACATTATTCCGTTAAGGGATTTGGTAAAAGTTGATTTGGAAATTCCCGGCTGCCCGATTAATAAAGAAGAGTTTTTGGACATTGTTAAAAAATTGATTATGGTTGTTTCGCAGGGTTTATTGATGGAGCAGATGCCAAAACCTGCGCAGCGGCCGGTGTGCTACGACTGTCAGTTAAAGCGAAATGTTTGTCTGCTTCAGGAAGGTTTGCTTTGTTTGGGGCCGATGATGCTTGGTGGTTGCGGTGCCCCTTGTCCGTCAAGCGGTTACCCTTGCGATGGTTGCCGGGGCCCGTTAAAAAATGTTAATCCGGATAATTTGAATAGACAGCTAATTAAACAAGGGTATAGTCAGCAGGAAATTGATATGATCCTGCAGCGGTTTGGCGTTTTGGAAGAAATATATCCAATGCCGCCATCTGCTACCTAATAATTTTGAATTTTGAAATCCGAATTTTGAATCAAGTCTGAATTATCTGATTTTAAATCTAAGTAAGGCATTAAAAATTGATTCGAAATTAAAAATTAGAAATTAAAAATTCTTTATGCGAATAAAGATAGACCACATTGCGAAAATTGAAGGTCATGCCGGCTTTGTCGCCGATATTGTTAATGGGCGGGCCGAAAAGGCTCTTTTTAGCGTTTTGGAAGGATCGCGTTTGCTCGAAGGTATTTTGAGGGATCGGAAGTGCGCTGAGGTTTCACAAATCGCCGCGCGTATCTGCGGGGTTTGTCCGGTCGTCCATAATCTAACTAGCTTGAAAGCGCTGGAAGGCGCACTTGGTGTCGAAGTTTCCGGACAGACCATCTTGCTTCGAAAGCTGATGATGTTGGGACAGATAATCAATAGTCATGCTCTCCATGTTTTTTTCTTTTCTCTCTCTGATTTTTTTGGCATAGAAAATGATTTAGGGCTAATTGAAAGATATCCCCAAAAAGCGCAACAGGCATTGGCTATCAGAGAATTTGCTAATAAAATAATCGAAATAATTGGCGGGCGCTCAATCCATCCCCTAACTCCGGAGGTCGGCGGGTTCATCAGGTTGCCAAAAACAGAAAGCATAAAACAAATAGGGGAGAACGCTAAAAAAATCCTTCCTCAGGCGATTGAGCTAGCGCGGTTTTTTGCCAAGTTGAATTATCCAAAATTTGAGCGAGAGACAAACTTTGTTTCCCTGGTTAATGCGAAGGAATATCCGATTTACGAAGGTGAATTATCAATTAATGGTAAGCAAAAGTATGCCCTCAAAGATTTTATGCAATTAGTTAAAGAGGCGCAGGTTTCCTATGACGGCGTTAAGCGAACCAGTATCGAACAAAATTCGTATATGGTCGGCGCTATCGCGCGGATTAATAATAATCATAAGCAACTTAACAAAGAGGCTAAAAAAATTTTAAAGGCTTCGAGAATAAAATTGCCAAGCAAAAATCCATTTCATAACATTTTGGCCCAGGCGGTTGAAGTGGTTCATTGTTTTGAAGAAACAATGAAAATTGTAAAAACTTGTCATCTTGAATCCTTCGATTTTTCTCAGGATAAACTCCGTGAAGGATCTCATAGACGCCACGAGGGAGATTCTTCGGCTTCGCCTCAGAATGACAAAATAAGCGCCGGATCAGGATATGGCGCGATCGAAGCTCCGCGCGGAACGTTGTTTTATTTCTATGAAGTGGGGGAGAATGGTTTGGTTGAAAATTGTAATATTATTACTCCGACCGCTCAGAATATCGCCCGCCTGGAGGAAGATTTAAAAATTTGGCTGCCCGAACTTCAAAACTTTCCGGAAAAAGAAATTCAAGACAAAATCCGGATGTTGGTTCGGGCCTACGATCCATGTCTAACCTGTGCTACGCACTAAAATGCACGATTTGCATTTGGCTAATCAAATAGTCGAAATTGCCAAAGAATATGCCAAAGGCAGAAAGATCAAAAGCATCGCCGTTGAATTGGGCGATATTTTTGAACATGGAGAAAACATTACGCCGGAAAATTTAGCATACAACATTAATTTATTGCTTCCCGATGCCGAGGTAAGAGTCGCGAAGATAAAAAGCGCGGCTTGGAAGCTGAACGCGATCGAGGTCGGGGAATAAAGTGCCAATCAGCCGGGCGCAGGCTTTTATGGTTGCGCTTTTTAATAAATTGACTTATCAGCACAAATCTGTTAATTTAAAAAAATTTCTTTGAAAACCTAATAAGCATCGTGAAATCGGGAGGAGTTGCTCGTGTTGAAAGAAAAATTATCACTGATTGTTTTTGATTTTGACGGGACGCTTGTTACCACTCCGTGGAAAGGATTGTGCCGGGCGTATCAGGAAATAATTGAAAAGGTTTGCAAAAAAGACCCGCGAACTTTTTTCAAAAATACCGGTGAGTTTAAACGCTGGTATAGCCATGATCTGGTGTATAATCATCAAAGAATAGGCCTGTTGCCCGAGATGGAAGAAGAAGGAAAAGGAATTTTTTACGAGATTTACGACCCTTTTGTTGATATCTATCCGGCAATTCCGGAAGTCTTAAATAGGCTCGGGGAAAATTATCAGTTAGCGATTTTGACGAATCGCTCTCGGCAGAGCACGGTCAAATTACTGGGCGAGTTAGCCCAAAAATTCGCTGTGATTGTCGGCGAAGAAGATGTGCGGGGAAGGCTGAAACCGGACCCGGATGGCCTGTGGATGATTCTGGAACAAACTGGCATCAACCCGGAAAACGCTTTAATGGTGGGGGATGTAAAGAACGACATTTTGACTGGCCAGAATGTTGGCGCAAAGACTGGTTTTGTAACCTGGGGTTTCGGCAGCTTAAAAGACGCCAAGCTATTAAAGCCCAACTTCATTTTCAGAAAACCCGAAGAACTGTGTTTTAATAGGTAAATAAAATAAGAAATGCCATGGTCGCTAACGCTCCCATTCTATTTCTTGATTTCCACGACTGTGCCGTGAAAAATAAGAAATGCCATGGTCGCTAACGTTCCCATTCTATTTCTTGATTTCCACGACTGTGCCGTGAAAAATAAGAAACGCCATGGTCGCTAACGTTCCCATTCTATTTCTTGATTTCCACGACTGTGCCGTGAAAAATAAGAAATGCCTCGGATCCCCGAGGCGATTTATTTTTATTTGACAAAATGTTAATTTATTGCTATATTATTAATCATGGAAATCTATGGTCGGGGTACAAAAAGCGGAATCTTCGCGCAAGGAATCGTCCCTAATTCCGTGAAAGGAATTGCCCATAATTTTTTAATCGCATTTGTTGCGTTAATTTTAACTTGGATTATCGGCGGGCCGAGAATAGACATAGAATTTAAAACCGCCTTTCTGATCGGCGCTTTTTTATTTCTTGCCTTTTTGGTACTGGTTTTTTTTAGCGCTTACTCGGTTCCGCCATATAACCAAACGGGGAAAAAAGAATTTGTCGGTCCTTATAGATATATTCGCCATCCGACTTGCGCCGCTATTGTTTATTTATTGAATCCGGCCTTGGCAATTATTTTTCGTTCCTGGTTGTATTTTCTGGCTTGCGTCGTAATTTATTTTGTCTGGAAATCGTTGGTCGAAAAAGAAGAAATAAACATAGCCAAAGAATTGGGAAATAAATATAATCAATATCGTCTGGACACCAATTTGTTTTTTCCAAGCCTGTATTCAATCAGTCGATTGCTTTATTTCTTTTTTATCGGAGCCTCGGTTTTTGTTGTTGTTTTTGTCGCCTTAAATTTTTCAGCACTGTCGTTCAGATATGTCGGCTGGAAGGGGAGTGGCGGTTTGCCATCAAGCGTTTCCACAAAAAGCGAAGCCAATGTAAGTCAGGATGGTGGAAATACGATTAAGATCGCTTCTTTTGAGGTGAACGAAACGATTTACGATAAGCCAGATAGTATTGTTATCGAAAAAATCGGAGTCGACGCTCCCTTGATTTATGCGCAATCTACTGATCAAAGAGAACTAAATCAGGACTTGAACAATGGCGTGGTTATTTATCCGGGTA
>PFOG01000121.1:0-412 GCA_002792395.1 Candidatus Portnoybacteria bacterium CG_4_10_14_0_2_um_filter_44_20
GTTGCTCATGCTGATGCTTATGGCATAAAGTCAATTTCTGTGAGCGGATATAATCCCGCCAACGGCAAGGGTGTTAAATTCCAAGATGTTGATTATTCAAGATATGATTTAGTTATCACGAATCCGCCTTTTAGTCAGTTTCGGGATTTCATTGAGACAATGTTTAAAAATAAGATGGATTTTTTAGTTATTGGACCAATAACTGCCATAACATATAAAGAAATTTTTAATCATATAAAAAATAATGAAATGTGGATGGGTTATCATCACCATTTAACCGGATTTAGATTGCCTGACGGAACTATTATAAAGAAAAATGACGCACTGCCTAGGGCTTGTTCTTGGTTTACCAACTTAGATGTTTCCTACAGGCATGATAAATTAATACTTACTGAAAAGTACGACCCGTTAA
>PFOG01000121.1:428-865 GCA_002792395.1 Candidatus Portnoybacteria bacterium CG_4_10_14_0_2_um_filter_44_20
TAATTACAATGCCATAGATGTTGGCAAAACAAACAAAATTCCGCACGATTACAAAGGTGAAATGGGTGTTCCTGTAACGTTTTTACAAAAATTCAATCCAGATCAGTTTAAAATTATCGGTAAAGGTGTTCAAGTCGAAAAAACGGTAAGGTTTAAAGGTGATAAGGCAACTCTTTGGATTGAAAAGGACGGAAAGCCCTTCAAAGCCCCTTTTGAAAGAATTTTAATAAAAAATAGAGAATTTATTAAAGATAAAAAATAATATGAATATCAAAACTTTATACGAACAACTTAGAGACGGAAAAATTATCAGCGACATAGAACTCCAAAGAGAGATAGTTTATGATACTGAAAAACAAATGTTAGTCATAGACAGTATCGTTAATGGGATTCCATTGCCCGCTTTTTATTTTTGGAAAAATGACGAAGGAATTTTG
>PFOG01000121.1:1258-2742 GCA_002792395.1 Candidatus Portnoybacteria bacterium CG_4_10_14_0_2_um_filter_44_20
GAGTATGTGAACGCAAGTCAGAAAAAATCTTTTGCCGACGACCAAAGAGAAATTGGCAAATATATTAAATTCGTGCGGGAAATTTTTGATGACTATGGACAATTAGATATTTATTTTGATTTGGCGAGAAAATATTTTAAGGATTCAGTTATATGGAAACAAAATAAAGACGAAATCAATTCTCGTGTCAAAAGATATTTAAAAAGCGACGACGCAAAATTGACTGATAAAGCAAAAGAAATAGAAGATATCATTCAAGCTATTGTGAATAATATCAGCGTTGACGACAAAAGATTATTTTCGAACGACGACAAAAAAGAATTTTTAAGAAAGAAGAAGCCGAATAAAGAGAATAAATATCAATGCGCGGACTGCAAAAAGTATTTTTATGCCGAGGAATTAACTATGGATCATGTAGACCCGTGGAGTAAGGGCGGTAGAACCGAACTTTCAAACGCTGAATTACGATGCCGTCCTTGCAATATTAAAAAGGGGAACAAAAGTTAGAAGTTGGAATATTAAAAAGAAGTCGGAAAAATTTTAAAAGAATAAGATTATGACAGACGGAAAATTATATAAAGCTCTCATTGAGATAGGCCTTAAAGATTATCTAAAACAAAGAGGCAACGGCAATATCTACCAAGAAGCACATATGCTAAAAATAGATTCTTTTGTCAAAAATTTGTTAGACGACCAAAAGGAAATATTGAAAGATAAAATAAGTAAAAAGCAAAAAGAAACTCACACACAACACAATGACATGCTTCACGAAATAAGTATCGCATGTGCTTTTTATGATAAAGTAAATTTTTTACAAGAAAAAGATGAGAAAACACCGGATTTTTGTTCCAATAATATTTATGTTGAGGTTAAGACGATCAATAATAGCGATGTTGAACGCAAAAGACAGACTGAATTAAACAAAGGACCGCATTGCGAGATTAGTCCAGCATTTACTCAAGCCGAGGTAGAAAATATTAAAAAAGAATATGTTGATTGTGTTGGTAAAAAATTTACTGAACATGTCAATAAAGCAAAAGAACAATTAAATAGGAATGGTGGGCATATATGGATTGTTTATACTATCGATTCACCGCCAAAATTCCATGAAAAAATAAATGAAGAAATTGAAAACAGATTTGATGAAATTATTAAAGAACTTCAAATAAAAAATCTTTGCATTAAGTATATTAATTTTGAATCGTTGCGCAAAAAAATAGCAAGTTTGTAATAAAATGCGGCGCGCCAGTTTTGCTGGCACGAAATTCGGCGGCGGCGGAACCCCAGAAGCAATCCCGCTTTCGCGGGACGCTACGGGGCCCGCCTCCGCCAGAGGCGGACAGGCGATCTAAGGGTTTTTCAAAATTCAGCGTTCGGCCCCGCAGGAAAGCCATCGGCTTCCGACGGGGTAAAATTTTCGCTAAAAAAAGTTCCTTCGGCAAGCTCATGGCATTTGCGCCTCGGGCTTGTTTTATTAACGCGTG
>PFOG01000036.1 GCA_002792395.1 Candidatus Portnoybacteria bacterium CG_4_10_14_0_2_um_filter_44_20
TCGAACTCCAGTTGCTTCATCGAGTAGTTTTGAATTTTAAATTGTGGTTTTGCGTTTTGAAATTCGAGTTTTGAGATATTGGAATCATCCCCATTCGCCACTAAAACTCCGCCTTTCCTCAAATGCGACACATATTTTTTGAAAACCGCCATTATGTGCTTTAAATCTTTATAATAGTCCAGGTGCTCCTCTTCAATGTTTGTTAAAACAATAATTTGGGGCCAATAATTCAAAAAGGAGGCGTTGTATTCGTCGGCCTCAATAACCAGATATTTAGATTTCCCTACTCTGAAGTTGCGATTCCCCCACTCGCGTAATCTGGTTCCGACAATCACCGTCGGATCCAAGCCGGCCTTTTCTAAAACCAAAGCCAGCATCGCGGTAGTTGTGCTTTTCCCATGCATGCCGGAAACAGCTATCGTAAACATTCTCTTAGTTAAATCTCCCAGCGCCTCGGCGTAGCTCTGGCATTTAATTCCAAGTTTTTTGGCCTTCTTTAACTCGGGGTTATCGGGTGTGGCCGCCGCGGTATAAACAACTAAATCAACTCTATTCGTAAGGTTTGCAGAGTCATGCGGCCCAACAAAAATTTTAGCGCCTTGTTTTTTAAGCGCTTTTATAATCTGTGAGTCGGATAAGTCAGAACCGCTTACTTCGTGTCCTTTCGACAAACAAAATCCAGCCAGACCGCTGGCTCCGATCCCTCCAATGCCAATAAAATGGATTTTCATAATGGCCGTTTAGACTTAGCCTTTTTGCGCCAAAGGTAAGCCGCCCAAGAAAAAATTGTTAGAACGCCCGAGCCGATTAATACCGCGTGATTATAATTAAGTTTTGCCAATCCTTCACCAAAGATGTAAAGAAACGCATTCAGCGTACAAATGGCGGCAGTCATCGCTCCATTCTCTTCAAATTTTCTTTCTATCAAAGAGATCGCAAATAGGGTGGCGGGAAATACCAAAAGGCCGATAAGGATAATCCATCCAATCAAGAGGCTAGTGTCGAAATTATATTGAGCGACTTCAGTGCTTACAAAAAATATATAAAGCAAAAAGGACGCCAAAACCGAAAGATAGACTCCGCGACGAGTAATCTTATATTTTCCTAAATTGTCCAAATCGTCCGGGAGCAACGAAGAAGATGAGAATTGCCCAAAATTATTTGTCATTTGCAAATAGGTTTAACAAAATTATCTTTAATGATTAATAAGGAATGCCTTGTTAAATGCCGTCTCGGTCTCTTCGCAAAAAATCGATCCAACCCTATCTAAGTCTTCGAGGGTTAAAGCTTGATACATTACGCAATTTATATTATCGGCATCTGGCGAAAGCGAAAAGCCGACCGTGACGCCAAGCGTCCTAAGCGCGAGTTTTTCGACGCGTTGTTGATAAATCTCTGTTGAAGAAGTAGATTCGCCCTTTAATCGTTTAACTGAAATAACCGCCGTATTATTAAGAAACGACGCGCGGGAAAAAATATACGGTCTTTCCGGCTGCAATTTCGTATACATATCTTCATTTACTACGATAAGATATCTTACCGTATCGCCCCTGTCTGCAAAAGTATCAATAAAATATTGCCAGACTGCATCTCCGTCAAATTGACCGCGGCTCTTGTCATAATAATTATCGCGCATTGGCAATGTTCCCGAGTAGGCTTCGATAGACGTTCTTACTCCGATTTTGTCTTTGATTACTTGCTCAATCAACTCAAGGGTTCCATTCGGAACACCGTAGCCACCAATAAACACATCGGTAATCTGCTTGTCGGGCAAAGACGAAAGAAACATCGTCTGCTGTAGTTTATTGGAAACTTCTTCCTTTGTGTCCTGCGTTGTTACACCCGCTTTTTTCACAAAAATAACGGGAATTATAACAAACACAAAAATGGCGATTACGGCTAAAATACCCAAGGCACCCAATAGTATTGTATAGAAAGTTTTTTTCGCGACGAAGAAACTCCACCGTTATAAACATTGTTTGAATTTAAATTATTAGAAGAGTCCATAAATTTAATACGACTGTTAGAAAAATTATACGAAAAAGCATTTGGGCTTGTCCGAATAAATACCAACAGCTTTTATATTTTTACCAGAACGAAAACGGCTTGTTGCCTGGCGGATGATGCTTCAAAATTTTTTCCCGCGCTGTTCGCTCAGAAGCTGTGGCATTTAACTCAAAAGAAAAATAGACCACCGACTGGCCGGCTATTTTTTCCGGTGATCGAGTAACGGCATCATGCATATTCGCCGCTCGACCGACATAGAGCGTGTTTCTCGCGCTACCAGCTAAATAATATACGCCTTCCAGCTGTGGCGCAGAGTTGATGTCTTCTTTAAAACGATACCACTGCATATATGAAAATTATTCTTCGAGCGTAGTCGAGAAGCTGCGATAATGCGGTTCTCGATAAACTCGAACAATAGTTATTTACCCGACCTTTAATTTCCTAAATTTTTCAAAACTATTTTTTTATGCGCCTCTTTTGCTCCTTCGTCGTTTACTCCAAGTCGCGCTAAATGATTAACAACTTTCTTAACTTTCAGATAATTTCCCGAATAACCGGAAATATCTTCGTTTAAGCCGACAAACGAGTAGATTTTTCGCCAAACTATTTGTCGCGCGTCGTATTTTCCGGCTGCTTTCATGTTGACGGCCCACGCCTCGCCTTTAATGCCAAATTGATAATATAACCAGATTTGAAGATGCACGCAAACGTCGCGAAATTCTTCTTCTATTTTTAGCCGGTTGAACTTAAATATCGCGCCAAGCAGTTCGCAAAACTCAACCAAAACATCCCTGAAGTAAAAGCGGTTGCCGCGGCTGTATTTTTTAATGTATTCTTCGATTGTCATAATAAATCAAGTCTTACTTACTTCTATTTTATCGCCTTGGCCTAAAACAGTCAAAAAAGTATGCATAATGCCAGATACATCCTGGACTCCTTGAGGCCGTAATCTCATGGCGTTCCACAACCACTGGCATTGCAAGTATACCGGCATCA
>PFOG01000051.1 GCA_002792395.1 Candidatus Portnoybacteria bacterium CG_4_10_14_0_2_um_filter_44_20
CTTTTGGCGGCGTAGCTCAGTTGGTTAGAGCGTGGGACTCATAAGCCCAAGGTCAGTGGTTCGAATCCACTCGCCGCTACGGCCAAAATTTTGGGTGGGCAAGTAAGCCTGGGGTCGTGGGTTCGATCACCACTCCTGCTACTGCCAGAAATTTGGGCGGGCAAGCAAGGCCAAGATCGGTGGTTCGACTCCACCCACAGCTACACATAGCCACGAAATAATATCAAATAGACCCGTGGTGTAGCCTGGTTTAACCCCGTAGCAGAACTTTCTGTTCGCTACGGGGCAAGCACGTCTCTTTTTAAATTGTTTATCGCACGACAACTCCCTGCCTGCCCCGCATAGAGCGGGCCGTTGGTGTAGCCTGGTTTAACACATCTCCCTGTCACGGAGAAGATCACGGGTTTGACCCTGCGGGTCACCACCCGTAGGGTGGCAAATCCTTAATTATGTATTACGTTTATCTAATAAAAAGCGTAATCAAAAAATTTATTTACATTGGCTATACTTCTGATTTACAAAATAGATTTAAAGAACATGGTCAAGGACAAGTGAAATCAACTAAAGCATATAAACCTTTTGAATTGGTATATTACGAAGCACATAAAGATAAAACTACAGCGTTAAAAAGAGAATATGAGCTAAAGAACAACTCGCAACAAAAAGAAATCTTGCTTGAAAGATTATTTTCAACTAAAAATGGACCCGTGGTGTAGCCTGGTTTAACACATCTCCCTGTCACGGAGAAGATCGCCGGTTCAAATCCGGTCGGGTCCGCCCTTCGACAAGCTCAGGGCTTTTGCGCCCTTAAATATATGCCTTGGTTTTTGTATATTCTTTTTTGCGATCAGAAAACTTTTTACATAGGAATTACTAAAAATTTAAAAAGTCGGTTCGAAGAACATAGAAAGGGATAATCAACGTACACCAAAAAGTTTTCTGATATACGCCTTGTTTACAAAGAAGAGTTCGCGGATAGAAAGAATGTGGAATTACGGGAGCAACAATTAAAAAAATGGCCTGTCGCAAAAAAGAAAGCACTAATAAGGAAAAATGCTCAATTACTGAAAGAGTTAAGCAAGAGCCGCGCGCTTGTCGATAAACGACCGGAATAAATGGTAAGCAGAGTCGAACCATCCGGTCGGGTCCGCACAGCTTGACAGAATATCAACGATATGATATTCTGTTTTTGATTCCTGCGAGGAAGAAACCTTGAAAACCGAATTAGAGTGAATAACGTGTTTCAAAAACTGTTTATCTTATTTGGTTTTACCGCCGGTCAGTTTCTCCCAGCGTTTTTTAATAACTTCGCAGTAAACCGGACTCTTTTCCATCAAATAACATCTCCTCTTCATTTTTTCGGCAGCAATTAGCGTCGACCCGGAACCGCCGAACGGCTCCGCAACCAAATCGCCACGCTCGGTGAGCACTTTGATATATGGAATGAGTATTTCCAGCGGCTTGGTACCGAAGATGATCCCCTGGCCAGAACTTTTTTCATCTGCCGCCTTGAACTCGATGAAATCGGTTGGGCATATGCGCTTTCCTTTCTCGTATCTTTCCCAATGAGGTTTCCCGGCAATGGCATAGAGAGCGGTCTGATATTCGTTATCGAGCAAATCTCCTTCGGAATTAAGATTGAGCCCGGATTTTCCGGAAGAACCAGCTATCGCGATGTCATGCTTATTGAAGAACCTGTACTTCGCCGCGAATCCCTGAACACGGTTCGAAAGATGCCAGACGATCATATTTTTGACCTTCCAGTATTTTTCCATCTCGTTCCAGATGGTCCGGATATTTTTCCAGTTTTCGTAAACCATGATGTGGAAATCTTCTCCGGCAACAGCAGCAATATTTTTCATTCATTTTCCGGTGAAATCCGGCGGCAGAATATCGGTTTCTAAGTACCGCCGATCCCGCTTGTATCCAAAGCCTTCCGTCGCTTTGCCGTGTTTTTTCTTTCCCTTAAGATAATCCAGAATGTACGGGGGATCGGTTAGGCAGAGCTTAGCCTTCTCGCCGTTCATTAATTCCAGAATATCGGATGCCAAGGTCGAATCGCCGCACATAAGCCGGTGGCTGCCCAACTGCCAGACATCACCCTTGCGAACTTTGATTTTATCGATATCCAGCTTCTTCAGTTCCTTGGCTAAATCAAACACTTCCGGCGTTTCATCAATGCCGAAGACTTCATCCAGCTCTTCACTGGAGAATCCAATATCTGCCAGAAATTTCTCTTCAAAATCTGCCAGCAAATTCCAATCAAATTCACCCGTGTTCTTATTCAGGCGGATGTTCAATTCTTTTTCCTTCTCAATATCCGAGATGTTGATATATACAACCGGCACTTCCTTAATTTTCAATTCTTTAGCGATTGAGAGGCGGAAGTGACCTCCGATTACGATTCCTTTGCGCTTCGGCGCGGCATTGACCAGCAGCGGGTCAATGAAGCCGTAACGCTTGATACTTTCTTTAAGCTGGGATATGGCCTCCTTGCTCCAAAACCGCGGGTTATACTCGGATGGACGCAATGATTCAATCGACACATAGCTGATATTCAATCTGCTATTAATTTTTTGTAATTTATTTTTTTGCATAATTTTAATTAGTAAATAGACCTGTTACTTAATAATTTTTGGGGGTATTTTGCCCTAAAAAACCCTTATTTTAAGCCAACAATTTTTCGAAAAAACAACTAAAACCTTATTAAGCAACTTGTCTAATAATTTAACTGATAAATAACCATCGACCGACAACAAAAATACCGGCGCATTCTGCCGGCATAAAAACAAAAAACGAACCATTAAAAACCGAGCAAAATGCTCTATCTCCTGGTTCGTCGTGAAAATGGTTGCTTCGTGTATAACCTGACGTTGCTACGCCAGTCGGAGTACCTTGCGATATTCAGTTGTAATTTCATTATAACAGAGTCCCGCTAAAACGCAAGTTAAAATTGTGAACAACTGGATATAAATTTGGTTAAAAATGGAACGCCGCTAAATCCCGTTATACTGTTCCGTTTGTTCCGTTTCTCGAACAAAGCCCCCAACCGAGACGCCTCAAACGGCCATTGGAAAATTCTCCAAAAAAGCCTTACACTGCTTGTATGCGTAAGGTACCAGACCGAGACGCACCGCAAACCTAAAAATAACCGCTTAGTTGTGCGGTTATTTTTTATACCCGCATGGGACGTTAGAACTTTTTGAGAAATAACAGATAGCGAGGGTGGGGTAAATTTCTAATAAGATAAAATTAGTTCGTTGGGATACAATGATTTTAATAATTTTTTCGTCATACCAAACTATCCAGAAGGCGTTGGGGCTCTAGAAATGAAAATCCGCACAAGCAAGTTGCGCGGAATAGACGAGTTAATCTTCCAAATTAAGCCAGCGGATATCTGAAGATGTTAGTTCGATATCCAAGCCTAAAAATGAAGTTCTGATTTCTGATAAAATTCTCGGCCCTATAAGAGCAAAAGTCGGAAATGGTTGGCATAATACATATGCTAAGGCAATGTTGATAGGCAAGCAATTAAGCTTCTTGGCCATTTCATTAACCCGGTTTAATCGTTCAAAATTATCAGCGCTGTACCAGCATCGGACCAGTTCTTCATCAAAAAGATTGTCCGGATGGGCGCGGCCGGTAAAGAACCCCCGAGCCTGACTGGACCAAGCCATTAGAACCAACTGTGTTTGAGTAAACCGATCCCGGGAAAGCTTATCCGATGAAGAAACACATCCTTCCCAGGGAGGATTTATCATCTGGGCAAGACTGAAGTTATTGCTAACCGCACTAAATCCTGCCAGTCCTTTTGATCGAGCATATTGATTGGCCTCTTCTACCCGTTTTAACGACCAGTTAGACCCGCCAAAGGCGTGAATCCGTCCATCTTTTTTGTGCTCGTTTAACACATCGATAAATTCGGCTACAGGAATTTCAGGATTATCTCGGTGAAGAAGATAAATATCTAAATAATCGGTTTGGAGACGCTCTAGACTTTCAATGAGTTGCCTTGTTAAATCCTTTGGGTTGCAAAAGGGAGTATGGGCGCCTTTGCCTAAAATTACAACTTTTTCCCGGATATTACGATTTTTAATCCACTGCCCTAAAAGTTTCTCACAGCTACCTTGTCCATAAACCCAGGCGGTATCAAAACAGTTACCGCCTCTTTCAAAAAAATCATCAAACATAACGGAGGCATGGGTAATAGTTTCCTGATTATCTGCTCCCATTACTAAACGAGAGACAGATTTTTTCATGCCAGTAATTTGGCCATATTTCATCTTACTATTGTTACGTACGGTAAGCGGCTTCTTGCTCACTGGTAAAATCTGGGCCTCCGGTTTTTCTGGATCATAGACAAATCCGAAAGAACTTCTCCACAAATCAAGTGTCTTCATATTGCCTAACGTATCTTCCCAAGTCATCGCCGGACTAGGCGCTTGCCTTGCTTCGATATTTTCAGCGACTGTATCGGCTTCGATAGCATACAACCACTCTTTAGTTTCAATACTAATCTCTTGAATTTTTCCTTCCTTGTTAATTAAGATTTTAGTTAAGCCACCTTCGCGGGAGGGAATCCAAGGGTTTGGAACAGTTAGACTACCTTCTTTGCCAAAGATTCTCACTACATTTTCCTGGTCAACCGCAACACCGGTTGAAAGCTCGGCAATAATTCCTCCCGGAAACTTCAAAGAAGCAACCGCATATTCATCTACCCGACTTTTTCTACCAATCCAACCGACGCCCTTAACCTCTATTGGCTCTTCAAAATTTTTACCATTAGCAATACCGGCAATCAACCTTGCCATTGAGGTGCAGTAACAACCGACATCAAGAATTCCACCACCGCCCAGGTTGTGATTGAAAAGTCTGCTTTGCAAATTAAACCCGGCGCAAAAACTAAAAGTTGCTTGAATAACTTTCACTTCACCAATTACTTTTTGTTCGATTAGTTCAATTAATTTTGCTGTTTGGGGATGACAGCGGTACATAAACGCTTCCATTAAGAAAACATCATTCTCAGAGGCTGCTTCAATTATTGCCATTGCTTCAGGATGGTTAATTCCGATTGGCTTTTCGCATAAGATGTGTTTTCCCGCTTCCGCTGATTTTATGGCCCATTCCGCATGAAAAAAGTGAGGAATTGCAATATATACGGCCTGGACATCCGAATCAGAAAGAAGTTCCTCGTAACGACCATAACATCTTGCTACTTTAAATTCTTGACCAAATTTATTCGCGGATTCTTGAGAACGACTGCCCACAGCGATCAATCTACCTGTTTTTGAATTTTTCAGACTTTTGGCAAACGCTTGGGCAATCCCACCCGTTCCAATAATTCCCCAGTTTAAAATTTTACTCATACTCATATTCATCCTCACTTTTGCGTTTATCATTGGATTAAGGCACGAGCAGATTTTGATATGTATTGACTATATCTTCTGTAATTCCGTTTGCTATACACACATCGCGGTAAAAATTTACGGAAGGACGAATTTTTCTCTCAAGGGTTTTCCGATCAATTTCCAATAATCCAAATCTTGGCCAAAACCCTTTATCCAACTCAAAATTATCCATAAGAGACCAATGGAGATATCCTTTTACATCCGCACCTTGCCCCATAGCCTTGTGAACCCATTTTAAGGTTTCAAAAATAAACCAGCCGCGCTTTTGATCCTTGGCATCAGCAAGACCGTTTTCAATAATATAGATCGGCTTATTGTAGAGTTTTAAATCTATTAAGACGTGATAGATGGCTTCAGGGTAAAGCTCATAGCCCCTATCACAAACTTTTTGATTTTCATTTTTGTTGAAACCGTAGTGTATACGATTGTGATAGTAATGATTCAAACCAATAAAGTCCTGATAATCTTTTATCTGGTTCAGAAAATAGAAATTCCGCCACCAATCAAGAAACTTTTTCGATAAGCGGTTTATCCATTTATTTTGGTACGCCTCAAAATACTGATTATTTTTCGCGATTCCCACTTTAGCATTTTGATTTAATTTTTTGATAACTTCGTATGCCTTACGGTGCGCTCTTACCAAGTTATATATAACAAGCAACTGAGACATCCGACTTTTTTTCTGCGGCGGCCACGCCCCTACAAGATATGACTCTTGGGCATATATTTCAGGTTCATTGATGGTTACCCAGAACTGTGCCATATCTCCTAATTTCTCGACTACATACCCACAGTGTCTTGCGAATATTTCTGGTGAGTTTTTGTTTTTAAATCCTCCCTTTCTTGAAAACCAAACCGGCAGACTAAAATGCCAAAGTGTCACAAATGGCTCAAGTCTCCTATCTTTGAGAGCTCGCAGTACTTGTCTATAGTGTTCAATCTCTCCATCATTGAATTTCCCTTCTTCGGGTTCAATTCGCGACCATTCAATTGAAAATCGATGTGCGTTGTGTCCCAATGATTTGGCAATATCAAAATCCTCTTGAAAGCGATTATAATGGTCGCAGGCTTTACCGGAAATGAAATTTTCTAAACCATACTTTCCTATCAAGCCTTGGGCTCGCAAATAGTTAATTCGCTTCTCGGACTTTTCCCACTCACTCCAATCATTATGAGTATTTCCTTCAACTTGATGGCTAGAAGTAGCCGCGCCCCAGAAAAATCCTTGCGGAAAACTGATTTGATCATGATTTTTCATTGCCTTTTCTCCAATATTCAATTGTCAAAGAATTTTCCTTCTCTTCTAATCTTTATCATTTGACAGCTGAAAGTCAATAGGTAGCCGAAATCTCTTTATTTTACGCCGCTAAAACATAGAAAATGAGTTCTAACTCTTTCCGCTAAATCACTTAATAGCCAAGAAATAGTCTAATTTTCTCGTATCTACTCCCCAATCATTCAAAACTTCCCCCCAATCCATAGTTCTCATCCTTCGCTCCTCGAGCTACGGACGGACAGGTAAGGTCGTCCTTCGGTATTCCGTAGCTTTGGCGAAGGATACTCTCAATCCCCACCCCTAAAAATTTTATGTGGCTCCACGATACCAAAAAACCCGCCAAGTGGCGGGTTTTTAAATATATTTTCCCTTAAAATCGGCTTACAACACTCCAAACTCCTTAAAGGCTTTCTCGAAGGATTCAACCGCCGTTTCAGCCTCGGAGTGTCCCAAATGATATCCGGGCTCATGAACGATCTTATTACGAACTTTGTGCGCCAGCCAAACTTCCTCCAAGCATGAAAGCTGGGCGTTGTTCAACTTTTCTAACCGCCCCCCCATATCTTTTCCCTCAAAACTCATCTGTTGCAGCAAACTATCAAATAAATTATCCGCCTCGATAACGGCTAATTTTAAATTGGCGTCATCGCCTTTCTTTATCCTTTTCAAAATTGCCTGCCATTTTTTATCGAAAAGCTTGGGAAAGCTTACCGCCCCCACGCTTTCCCCTGCCAAATTAATCCTCCAAAACCGATTAGATCTTATTGTTAAATTAATAATCAGGAAAATAAAAAAGATCGATAATAAGGCGGAAATTATTTCCACATAGAGGGGCGGTTTGAAATTCTGCCGAAGGCTTTCAAAAACAGGCAGAAACGATTGAACTAATTCCTGAAAAGGCATAAATTTGGACTTGGGTCGTCAATCTTGATAAAAATTGCGAGGAATAATCTAAGCTAATTTTGGGAGAACCGTTCTCGAACTCAGTTCGAGAACGGTTCTCGAGATATTGATTTTCGCCAAGCTCTATTATAATAAGTGGCATGCTTCGTAAATCCCTGCGACACGCAGAACGGTTTCGTCATTAAAACGCTGGCCGATAACCTGCAATCCAACCGGCAGGCCATCCACCAAACCGCAAGGAACAGAAACGGCTGAAATTCCCGCCAAACTAGCGGGAACCGTATAGATATCTGACAAATACATCTTCACTGGATCGGCTGCTCTCTCTCCCAGACGAAAAGCGACAGTCGGAGAAGTTGGCGCGACTAAAACATCAAATTTTTCAAAAGCTTTTTCAAAATCTCTCTGAATCAAAGAACGAATTTTTTGCGCCTTAAGATAATAAGCATCATGATAACCGGCCGATAAAACATAAGCGCCCAAGACAACCCTTCGTCGCGCTTCCTTGCCTAAATATTGTCCTCGTGTTTTTAAATACGTTTCCAGCAAATTGCCGGTTTCTGATGGCTGGCTGCCAGCAGCTGCGCTGCTCCCATATTTTATCCCGTCGTATCTTGCCAAATTAGCGCTTATCTCTGAAGGAGCAATCACATAGTAACAAGCCAAAGCGTATTCGGTGTTTGGCAGACTAACGCCATCTATACTGGCCCCAAGCTTTTCCATGGCTAAGATAGCCCCCCTTATTTCCTTTTCTACCGCCGGGTCAATGCCTTTGGCAAAATATTCATTGGGAATTCCAATTTTTATTCCGGCCAGTGGACGATCGGCTTCCCGCCCCTCTTCGATTCTCATCAATAACTGTTTAAGCCGTTCCTCAAGAGCGGCATAATGAATATCTTTGCCGGCGCTAGTCGAGTCAAATTCGTCCCGACCCTCAATCGCGCTTAAAACAATAGCCGCGTCTCCAACCGTTTTAGTCAGTGGCCCAATTTGATCCAGAGAAGAAGCCATGGCGATTAATCCATAACGGGAAACTCGTCCGTATGTCGGTTTCAACCCAACCACTCCACAAAAAGAAGCTGGCTGGCGGATCGATCCTGCGGTATCAGAACCCAGAGCATAGATAGTTTCATCGCCGGCCACGGCCGCCGCCGATCCGCCGGAAGAACCGCCGGGCACCCGTTCTAGATCAACAGGGTTGCGCGTAGGCCCGAAAGCGGAATTTTCCGTTGAAGACCCCATGGCAAATTCGTCCAAATTTGTTTTGCCCACGATTACCGCGCCAGCCGCCTTAATTTTTTTTATGACGGTCGCGTCATAAGGAGCGACGTAGTTTTCCAAGACTTTCGAACCAGCCGTACACTTTACCCCCTCCACCAAAATATTGTCCTTGACGGCAACCGGTATGCCGCATAAGAAATGCGTCTGTCCGCGCTTAATCAACCTATCAGCGCTTTCCGCCTGCTCCAATGACAACTTTTCCGTTATTTCGAGATAAGCAGCCACTTCCGCCTCATTTTTTTTAATCTGTTCCAAAACAGCCGTTGTCAAATCGACCGAAGAAAATTCTTTCTCTTTTAAGCCTTCATGCGCTTGCTTAATTGTTAATTCGTTAGGATTCATCGAGAATTCCGATTTAAGATTTACGATTTAAGAATAAGATGCTTGTCTTAAATTTTCGTTCTAAAAATTCGTAAATCATAAATATTAATTCATAGGTCGTTTTGGTCGAGCACCAACCTCACCTCAATATAATCACCCTTTCTCTTGGGAACATTTTTCAAAATTTTATTGCGCCCTTCAATATCTATCGGCCTCGGCTCGTCATCCCGAACAACGTTAAATAAAGTCGTTCCGCCGGCCATCGGCTCTACCTTGGCAGTATCCGCCTTTTGTAACTTTCCGACAAAATCCAAAATCGCCGAAAGCTCCCCACTCAGCTTCTCCAGCTCTTCTTCGCTCAAACCGATGCGGGCAAGTTTTGCTATATGGTTAATGTCAATCACGAAAAGAATATAGATTTATGATTTATGATTTAAGAATAGGCTCCTGTTTATTTAATATCTTACTTTTCTCCGCTTTATCTTAAATCGTAAATCTTAATTCTTAAATCAGTCTTTAATCGTTCTTAAAAATTCCTTCTCGTCAATAATCTTCACACCCAATTCCATAGCTTTATCATACTTCGACCCCGGATTTTTGCCAACCACCACATAGTCTGTGTTCTTACTCACCGATGAAGAAACATCGCCGCCGAGCGCCCTGATCTTTTCTTTCGCTTCGTCACGCGTCACCGACTCCAATTCGCCGGTTAAAACAAAGCTTTTGCCTTGAAATCTTCCACCCCGCGGGTGGTCACCCGTAAGATGAGAGCGCGGAACCTCTACCTTCACCCCCGATCTATCCAATTTTTCTAATAATTTCACGTTTTGCGCGTCGTGAAACCAATTATAAATACTCGCGGCAACGGTGGGACCGATGTCCTCTATTCTTTGCAAATCCTCAATAGAAAGTTTATTAAAATATTTGGAAATATCGGTTGGCTTAATATGCATAAAAATTTTAATTATTAATTTTTAATTTCGATTGAATTTTGAATGACAGAATTTAAAATTTCGAAATTAAATCATTCACAATTGATTAAAAATTAGAAATTCAAAATTAGAAATTCCGAGCTAAAAGCTCGGCGGTCTCCTCACCCACGTGCCTTATTCCTAGCGCGAATAAAAACTTGGCTAGGCTTATTCTCTTTGCTTTTTCGATCGCCTCCATCAGGTTTTCAGCCGACTTCTCGGCAAATCTTTCCATCGGCTCCAAGTCTCCTTTTGTCAGTTCAAATATGTCAGCCGAACTCGAGACCAATCCCTCGTTCATTAGCTGTTCAACAATTTTATCGCCCAGCCCCTCTATATCAAATCCTTTTTTCGAAACAAAATGAATTATCTTTTCCCGCTCAACCGCAAAGCATTTTTTATAGTGAGCGGGACGCTCACTCAAGCTTTGCTTATAACGAGCGGCACGCTCGATATATCGGGCATCCTGCCCGCTATTAAGGCAATAATGCGCCGCGCTTTCTTCCCCTCTCTTTCCGATTTTTATCTCTTCCCGCCTCACCAAGCTACCGCAAATCGGGCAATGCGCCGGCATCTGAAATTTTTTTTCTTTTCCGGTTCGTAAATTTTTTAAAACTTCGATAACTTCAGGAATAACATCGCCCGCCTTATGGATGACAACTGTATCCCCGATCCGGATATCAAGCCGGTTAATTTCATCTTCGTTATGAAGGGTAGCCCGCGAAACCGTAGAGCCGGCCACCGCAACCGGCTTCAAATGCGCCACCGGAGTTAAGGCGCCGGTTCTTCCAACCTGAACCTTAATATCCTCAACAACTGTCGTTACTTTCTCGGGAATAAATTTATACGCGATTGCCCAGCGTGGCGATTTGCCAGTGTAACCAAGAACATCTTGCAATTTTTTAGAATTTATTTTGATAACCAAACCATCAATTCCATATTCCTGTTTGTTTCTTTTTGGCGTCCACGACTGGAATAAGTCTTCGACTTCACCCAAATTGCGGCACAATCTATAATTTTTGTTCACCTTAAATCCAAGTTTCTCCAAAAACTCCAGCTCTTCAATTTGCGTCTCGGGAAATTCGCCCGCGATTTCATCAAGGTCGTAAATATAGGAATTAAGTTTGCGGCTGGCGGTTATTTTTGGGTCCAACTGCCTGATGGAACCGGCGGCAACATTACGGGAATTAGCGAACAGCGGCTCGCCATTTTTTTTCCTCTCACGGTTGATTTCATCTAGGTCTTTTTTGCGCATCCAGCCCTCGCCGACAACCGTCAAATCAACATCTTTGGTTAATCTTAGCGGAACGCTTTGAATCGTTTTAATTTGCTCAGTAACGTCCTCGCCAACCGCTCCGTCGCCGCGCGTCGCGCCCCGCACAAACAAACCGTTTTCGTAGGCTAGAATAATTTTCAACCCGTCAATTTTAATCTCGCAACAATATTCAAGCCCCTCCTTAATGCCCCGCTTCTCAAGCATCTTCAACACCCTTTCT
The DNA here is from genome assembly GCA_002792395.1 of Candidatus Portnoybacteria bacterium CG_4_10_14_0_2_um_filter_44_20. Classification (GTDB taxonomy): domain Bacteria; phylum Patescibacteriota; class Minisyncoccia; order Portnoybacterales. The sequence goes on from PFOG01000051.1 coordinate 11,657, forward strand.
TCCCAGGCCTTCGCTTCTTCAAACGAGAAGGCGTCATCCAGCGACCACTGCCGGTGCTTATGCCGAACCTTCTCAAACTTTTCAAGCGGTTCTCCGCCTATTCTCTGGCTGGGAGAATCCAAACTTTTTAATTCGGGGCGTTCTTCTTCCAGGCCCCGTAGTTCACGCATCAACGAATCATAAACATCATCCGAAACCTCCGGCTTGTCGAGCACGTGATATTCATAGCGAAACCGGTCGATTTCCTTGCGTAATTTTTCTATTCTTTTTTGGGCTTCTTGTTCGGTCATGGCTTAATTTTAACCTAAAAAACAGCTCTGCGAAAGAGCTGCTTCCCAACATTGCATAAATTATTTAATCTTTTGCGCCCCGGCGGGAAGCAAAACCCAGTTATTAAAAGATTTTAATATTTTCGGGATCTAATACTTTCCAAAACTTCTTATTATCTTAAAACAATCAAGAAAACCTTTTCTGCCGGATATTGGTTACTCTCATTCGCTTTTTTTGCCTCAATATGCACCGTGTCACCGATTTTAATGTCTAACAATTTTATCTCGCCAGGGTTACTGCTGGGACTATTGGCCGAAGAATCAGAAATAACTTCTCTTTTGAAAAGCTTGGATTGGTCCGAAATCAAAAATGAGCGGCTTTGTTTTTGGTCCCCCAGAAGGTCATCGGCCATAAGCGTGTTTCCGTCAATCCCCTTCACAACACAATCGAAAAGCTGGACCTCGGAATTCATAACCAGCGAAGCGTATGCCAACTGCGTGCGCGCTTGCGTTTGGGCGCTTTGCTCCATCAGGGCGGGAACTTTGACAAAATTATAATAAACAAAGGAACAGATAAAACCCACAATCAATCCTAGGGCCACCAATAGTACCGTTAATATAACATCTCCTCCCTCAATGATTTTAACTAATTTGTTTTCTTTTTCGTAGTTTTCCATAGTGCGTCTTTACCACGAAATTATAGGCTAATTACCAGGTAATTATGGGCTAATTACCAGGTAATTATGGGCTAATTACCAGGTAATTATGACAAAACCGTCGTTTCCCCCGTCACCGGGGGCACCGGTAGTACCGCCATTCATATAAGCGCCGATGCCGCCGCTGCGACCGCTTC
>PFOG01000055.1 GCA_002792395.1 Candidatus Portnoybacteria bacterium CG_4_10_14_0_2_um_filter_44_20
ATTTGTGAATAATGTACTATGGAAGTAAGAATAATTCTTACTTCAGTGTCATATTATTATATGGATAGCTTGCTCGCTAAATTGTATCAATCTTCCAAAACCGTCCTGACGACGAAAGACTTGGCCTTGATTTGGGAAGAAACAAATTCGGCCAACCTTAAATCCAAGATCGGTTACTATATCAAGCGGGGGGCGCTGGTTCGGCTGACCCGCGGTGTTTTTGCCAAGGACAAGATCTATAATCAGAAGGAGTTGGCTACAAGCATTTATACACCCTCTTATATCAGCTTTGAAACGGCTTTGCGGGAGTATGGCATGATTTTCCAGCACTATGACAGAATTTTTGTCGCCGGCCCGCGGTCATCGACAAAGAAAATAGACGGACGCGCGATTGTTTTTAGAAAACTTAAAGATGAAGTCTTGCACGGCCCGGCTGGGATAAAGAACGAAAATAATTATAGCATTGCCACGCCGGAGCGGGCGTTTTTGGACATGATTTATCTGTTTCCGAATTATTATTTCGATAACCTGAAACCCATTGATTGGGAGAAGTGTTTTGAATTGGCGAAAATTTATGACAACCAGCAGCTAATTAAAAGGCTTAAAAAATATCAAAAAAATGCTAAATAAAGAAAAACACCAGTTGATTATGGGGCGGATTTTGAAAGATATTTATGCCGACGTCTCTATTTCTTCATTGGTCGGCTTTAAGGGTGGCACCTGCGCTTACTTTTTCTACGGCCTGCCGCGCTTTTCTGTGGACCTGGATTTTGACTTGCTGACTATTGATAAAGAGGAGCGGAATCTGGTGTTTGAGAGAGCGGGGAAAATACTGGAGAAATATGGCACGATCAAGGACAGCCATATCAAGCGGAACACGATTCTTTTCTGGCTTTCCTACGGCGATACAGACCACAATGTCAAAATCGAAATTAATACTAGAATGATTTTGCCGAACATCAAAGAACATTTTGAGGTTAAAGAATATCTCGGTATTTCCATGCTGGTCGCCCAAAAGGATTATCTGTTTGCCGGCAAGCTGGCCGCGCTGACGCTAAGGAGTGAAATGGCCGCGCGCGATATTTATGATATTTGGTATTTCGCTAAAAACAGCTGGGACGTCGACGCCGAAATCGTGAAGACGCTGACGGGTAAAACCATCAAGGAATATCTAACTGACTGCGTTCAGGTTATCGAAAAAAATAAGGACAACAGGATTCTTCAGGGGTTGGGTGAGCTTTTGAATGAGAAAGAAAAAATCTGGGCCAAAAATAATTTGCGGAAAGAAACGATATTTTTGCTTAAGAACTACCAATTTGCGTTAAAATAATTTGTTAGTCTGCATGAAGTTCAATAAGCTTTCCATCATCATTCCGGTCTATAACGAAGAAAAAACTGTTAATGACATTCTGGCTCGGGTTGAGGCGGTTGATTTAGGAAATCTACAAAAGGAAATTATTATGGTTGATGATTTCTCAACCGATAAGACACGGGAGATTTTGAAGAAATATGAGCCGAAATACAAGATTATTTATCACGATAAGAATAAGGGCAAGGGAGCGGCTTTGCGCGCTGGCTTTAAAGAGGCGACTGGTGATATTATTTTGATCCAGGACGCGGATTTGGAATATGATCCTCGGGATTACCCGACCTTGATCGGCTCTATTCTTAGCGGGGCTGCCGATGTGGTTTACGGCTCGCGGATAATGACCAACCAGCCGCATCGGGTTTTGTTTTTTTGGCATTCTCTGGGCAATAAATGTTTGACCCTGTTCTCGAATATTTTGACCAATCTGACCTTAACCGACATGGAAACCTGCTATAAGGTTTTTACCAAAGATGTTCTGGATACGATTTTGCCCGAATTGAAATCAAGCCGCTTCGGCATTGAGCCGGAATTAACGGCCCAATTCGCCAAGAATAAATTTAGGATCTACGAGGTCGGAATTTCATACTCCGGCCGTACTTACCAGGAGGGAAAGAAAATCAGCTGGAAAGACGGCCTAGCGGCCATTTGGCATATCATTAGATTTAATTTGCTTAAGTAAAAATCAATACTTGTCCTACCGATAAATGTTTAACGGTGTTAATCCAAAAATTTCCACTAAATATTTTACCTATCTGCTTGTTTTTGCGGCAGTCAACGCGCTATTGGTTTGTTTGTTGTTTTCACATTTTGGCGCAAGATTTGGTTCGGATTCGGAAGAATACTTGACGACGGCTAAATATTTCTCCGGCCAGGGAGCTCTTGGTGGCAGTGACATGATTAAGCTTTTCGGGCGCCTGCTTAAGCCCGCTTTTCCTCTTTTGGTTGGACTTCTTTCACCACTTTTTGGCTTCAAGCTGCCGTTCATTCTTATCAACGTTGTTTTTTATCTCTCGATAGGATTTGTTGTTTTTAAAATCGTTAAGCTTTTGTTCAATGATGAAAATCAGGCCTTGGTAGCGGCGATGCTTTTTTTAACCGCCTATCCTATGTTGGAATACGGTATAAATTATTATACTGATCTAGCGGGGTGGTTCTTTTTCGTTCTCTCCGTCTATTTAACTCTTCTTTTTGGGCAGAAACCATCGTATAAGCTCGTTGTCTGGAATGGCATTATCTCGGTCATCGGATTTTTGACGAAAGAAAGTGGGGGAGTAGGAACCCTTTTTTTTGTTCTTTTCCTG
>PFOG01000031.1 GCA_002792395.1 Candidatus Portnoybacteria bacterium CG_4_10_14_0_2_um_filter_44_20
TATCAGGTGTAATCTAAGGTGTAAAATGTGCTATCAGGGGCAGACCCGGGCTTTGCGGAGAAGCGAGTTGGGCACCGACGAGGTTATGGAGATTTTTGAAAAATTAAAGAGAAAAACCGCCACGATTAAATTAGTGGGCGGCGAGCCGATGGTCAGGGATGATATTCTGAAACTGCTTAATTTTTGGTATAAAAATAATACTCGGACCATTCTGCAAACAAACTGTACTCTGATTAACGCCAATAATATAAAAACCATAAAACAGCTGACCAATATTACGGATGTTTTAACTTCGCTTGACGGGCCGCCGGAGCTTCATGATGTTATCCGGGGGGTGCCGGGAGCTTTTGATAAGCTGAAGCAAGCCATCGAACTTCTTAAGAAGAGTAGGCCCGATATTCCCATTACCGTTTTTGCCACTATCTTGCCTTGGGATAATTTAGACGATCTTTTGCGATTAATTGATGTCGTTAAGGGATTGGGTCTGGGGACGCTGAATCTCATTTTTGAACAGGTTTATTCGGCGGAAGAAGTTAGGGCGGCTAAAAACGTTTTTACTAATATTTTCGGCTGGTCGGAGGACAACTATCGGCTCAATACTCAAGTCAAGGAAAGTTTTTTCCCCGTCGGCTTTAGCGCCGCGAAGTTTAAAAATAAATTGAAGGAAGCGAGATTTTACGGATTGAAAAAGGGCTGTTTTGTCAACTTTGTTCCGTTTAATTATTATCGTCAGCCCGCTAAATATCTCAATGGTGGTCCGGGTCGGCCATTTTGTTTGAAGCTACTTGCGCCGGAGTTAAGGGTAAATCAGACCGGAGATGTCATTTGGTGTGATGTGATCGAGAAATCATTTGGCAACCTACTGGAAAAAACGCCAGATCAAATCTGGTTGTCGGATGAGTACCAAAAATTTCGCAATTATCTCTACAAGAATTCTTTGCCTATTTGCCGTCGTTGCTGCAAGGCAATGTATGTCTAAACAAAAAATCTAAAAAACCAAACACGGGAGAACGGTTCTCCTCGGGGAGAACCGTTCTCCAAAAATCAAAAAAACGACATTAGAAATTAGGTAATTAGGTGAATTACCACCCTTCGGGTGGTCGCCCGTAGGGTGAGAAATTTACACTCCCCTCCGGCTCAGGATAATTTTAATCGTTTTAAGGAGAATCGACAGGTCAAGCAGGAATGACCTGTTTTTTAAGTAGTAGAAATCATATTGGAGCTTCTGGAGGGTGTCGGCATAGGAAGCGCCATATTCGTAGTTAATCTGCGCCCAGCCGGTTAAGCCGGGTTTAACCAGATGCCTAACCTGATAGAAGGGTACCTCTTTTTGCATGGTGGTGCCGAAAACGAACTCCGGCCGTTCTGGCCGCGGACCGACAAATGCCATCTCTCCCCGCAAGACATTTAAAAGCTGGGGAAGTTCGTCGAGTCGCGTTTTTCGCAGGGCATTACCCACGCGCGTTATGCGCGGATCAAGCTTATTTTTCGCGGCCCATTGAGCGCCGTTTTTTTCTGCCCCCTGAATCATGGAGCGGAATTTTATTATTTCAAAGATGCGGTTGTCTTGGCCGACCCGCTTCTGCCGGTAAAAGATCGGACCCAGACTATTCAGTTTGATTGCTATGGCAATAAGAGGAAAGAGAATTATGGCAATAATTCCCAAAAGTAGCGCAAAAATTATATCAAAGCCGCGCTTCGCCGCGTCATAAATGCTTTTTTGGCTGCTCATTAGATTCTCTAAAAACCAAACCTCTTCGATAACCGAAACCGGTATTTTGTCCATCAGGATCTCGTAGAATTTAGGCAAGTCGAAAAGGTTGACCTTTAGGGGTAGGCAGTGATAGAGATTTTTTATCAGTACGCCGTCTTGTCTGGGATCGGCTATTGTTACGATGGTTTGAATTTTTTCCTTGACGACGGTTTCTACCAGGTCAGAAACTAACCTTGTTTCCTTTTCGGTTATCATTTTTTTGATACGGTAGCCGAGTTGCGGGTTGTCCTTGATGTAGCGAATAATTTGGTCGGCTTCTTTGTCGTAACCGATGATCAAAACATTGTTAAGCAGACCGGGTGATTTGATGAGCCGATTAAAAGCCTGTCGCCACAGATAAATCAGGATGGTGACGATGGCGAGATCCATGGCCAAGTTGGTTTTTGGCGAAATTCCAAAAGAGGGGAATAAATAGAAAAAGAGGACGGCGATGGCGGCGTTGATGATGATAGCCTTTAGGAGGGCGGAATAAAAAAGCAGAGTATTTTTCGCCGAATCGAGTTCGTATAGTCCGGTAATATGAAAGACGACAAGCCAAATAGCGTATATAATACTAAAAGGCAGGAGATGTTGTTGCCAGTCACCCATGGTGTGACTTGGCCAATATCTCAGATAAAGGGTGATGATTAGGCTGAGATAGAGAATAATTACATCGCCAAAAAATAGTATTGCCTTTTTAAATTGAATTGAGGTATCATTCATATATTAGCTCGTTTGTTGTGTATTGTTGCGCATCTATAATCTTTGGCGCAGTCACTTATTGTTATTGTAATAAAATAACGCTGAAAAATCAACGCAATGAGAAATAATCGTCTAAATGGGCTTATCCCCGGAGGGATAAATGGGCTTATCCCC
>PFOG01000100.1 GCA_002792395.1 Candidatus Portnoybacteria bacterium CG_4_10_14_0_2_um_filter_44_20
CAATCATAAACCAACTTGGCCAGACCGGAAACAACGGGAATCTTTCTGATATTTTTTTTAAATTTAGTCAGCATGATAACGTTAATCCTCGCCTCTTATCAAATGATAAATCAAATTTATCACATACACCAGCGGCACAAAAAAGAAAATGTAAAACGGTAATCGGTATCTGGCGATAACAACTGGCGATAGAAACAGCATGTTATAAACAACGATACCTAGTGAAAGCCAAAAAAACAAAAACTTATCCTTATCCTTAAAATAAGAACCTGCTCGCTCCACTCGCAGAACCTTGTTTTCTCGCTTCGCTTGGAAATAAGAGTAAATACAGGCGGCCAGAAGCGCCAGCGAAGCAAAAACCCATAGAATTATGCCCAGAAGATAGACAATCAGCTTGGGGCTGACCGCGCCTAAAAATTCGCCGATACCGCGCCAATCTCCTTTGGTAATCAAGCCGGTTACATCCGGCTTGGAAAATTCTCCGGTATATCCGGACCACATTTCAAAATACCCCGGCTGAACCGGAAAGGCCAGTGATTTTATCAAATGCATTTTCAGATAAGGGAAAAAATTGGCCAGAATATATTGCCTTGAATATGACTGGTAAAAATCCAACTGCTGGCCAAACTCTTCTTTGGTAAACTTCCGGCAATCTCCCTGGTCATCGACATTTTCGCCCAAATTATTCGCCGCGGTATTTTGGATCTGACAATAGGCATCGCCATAAGAAATATTCTTCTGCATGGCGATAAACGGGGGCAGATTATAAAAGTAAATATTGGTTGACAGGATGTTGGCCAGAGTAAAACGGTTATAAACAATTTTGTTACGAATCATCCATGGCGCAAGAACGACGAAAAATGCTGAAAGGAAAATCAAAAAACTAATTAAAATTTGTCTGGCGTTAAACCAAAATAATTTTTCTATGCCGAGCCGATTTCTAAAAAGAAAAACAACAATCAGCCAAAAAAACAAAAAGGTCAGCAACAATAGCGTGTTGGGACGGGTCAAAACGTCCAATCCGGTAAAAATAGCCGCCAGATAAATGTTTTTAAGCCCGCCGCTTTTCACGAATTTCAGAAAGTAATAAAGGCTGACCAGCGTAAGAGGAATCGACAAATTTTCGCTCCACAAAAGAATATTATGCCAGGCCCAAAAAGGTTCGATGGCCAGCAAGAAAGCCGAAACCAGAGCGATTCTTTCCGAAAAAAACAAGCGCGCGATTTTGTAGGCGAGGAAAACCGTAACCGCCGCCAAAATTATCTGGACAAAATATATCGCCCACTGGCTTTTGAAAAAGAACAAAAGAACGGAGGTTAAAAAATAATAAAGCGGCGGATGCCAATCGCAGATTTCATGAAACTTCATCAAAAAAACTGCCGCGGCCGACTGGGTTTGGCCGTAAAAATTCTGCCACCCGCCCTTATCCAAACTTGCCTGCCAGAAGGTAGCAAAAATAACAATTCTTTCCAATAAAAAGGCGGACCAAATCACGATCCACCACTTGTAACGTTTTACAAAATTTCGCGAATTAAAACTCATAGCCTCTTTTAATTATTTATTGCCTCAAGCCTTGATACCTCTCCCGCTAAAGGAGACTTATCCCCGCAGCACTACGGTGGACGCCAAGCGCCGCGAGATGAAGCAAGAAGATCGTCCGAGCGTCAGCTCGAGGGAGATTCATTTTTTAACGGCGCGCAAGAAAATATTATAGCCGAGTTCGAAACCCTCAACCACAATCTTATTATCGTCGAATCCCGCCCGAATGCACAATTCTCTCAATGATTTTTTGTCGTAGTAGCGCTTATGCTCCCTCACTCCTTTCGACGAAACAATGCCCAATTTGAAAGCAAGGAACTCCAGAACTTTTTTGGCTGCCGGCGAGGGAGTGGTGATCAGCAATATCCCCCCCTGGTTTTAGGATCCTAAAACACTCTCTTATAATTTCCTGCTGATAAGAAAGGTGTTCAATTGCCGCCAATAAGGTAATGCAGTCAAAAGATTCCGACTTCAGTTCAATGGTTTTCTCAAGCTCTACGCGACGCAACGAGATATTTCCGTCAGACAAAGCCTTGACATCCTTATCAATGCCAACGCCCTCTCCGATAATGTCTTTGATCCCAAAAAGAAATCGGCCGTTTGCGTCACAGCAAATATCGCAAACTTTCCCGCCTCGTGGAATATTACCGACCACCTTTCTAACCCTTAGCTTATACAATAATGGTTCGAGAAGCGGCTCTTTATTAGAAGTTGAATTATCGAACATGGGCTTAATAGTGAATATTTAAAACGGCGTTGACCAAAACTCTCAATCTGTCGTCAAAAATAAACCAAAAATAGTTACCAGCAATAGCCATAGCCAATAAAGAATACGCATACGTCCTCCGATAGTTATTAATCAAATAAACAAACCCCCAGCCGGCCAGAATAGACAAAAGCAAGCCAATGATATAGAAAATCCTTGACGACGCGCCGAACCAAATCAAAAAAGAGAACGATGGCAAGATAAGAGCCAGAGCCACTTTTTTTACCTCTGGCGCCGCCTTCCTAACCCTCACTAAACCCAACAGAACAAACGACCAGCCTAAGAAAAAAGTGGCGACCAGGCTCTTTGGAATG
>PFOG01000093.1 GCA_002792395.1 Candidatus Portnoybacteria bacterium CG_4_10_14_0_2_um_filter_44_20
TTTTTCAACATAATCGCGAAAAACATCCGGCCCGATTTTTCTCTGGACAAAAACCGCGCCGGTGTTAATTGATTTTTCCAAAACTTTTGTCATCGTGGACAAGCCATAGCTTTTTTCCGCCGCGTTAGTGATTGTGTATCCTCCGATCCGCACGCTGCCCGTATCAGTATATGTCGTATCCGGTTCAATCTTGCCGCTATCTATGCCGGCCGACATGGTAAAGGGCTTCATAACCGAACCAGGCTCATATAGTTTCTCGACAGCCGCGTTCCTAAAAACATCTTCGTTTTTAACCTTAGAATAATCGTTTGGGTCAAAATCCGGCAAATTAGCCATGGCCAAAATTTTGCCAGTTTGCGGCTCCATCACTATCACCGTGCCAGCCTCCCCACTCCACTTTTCAACCACCGCCTTCAGTTCCGACTCAACTTCGAATTGAATATTCTGCTCAATAGTCAAAACCAAGCTACTGCCGTCGCGAGCCGGCTCCAAATTGTAGTCAGAAGCGAAAATATAGCGGCCGATAGCGTCTTTGGCAGCTTCCAAAAGCCCGGGCGCGCCGGACAACTCTTTTTGATAATAGCCTTCGAGACCATACTGTCCAACCTGCTTGTTGCCAGAAAAACCGACAAAACCAATCGTGTGGCTCAAGAAGTTTTCGGCCGGATAGAATCGCCAGCCTTCGAGAACAAAATGAATTCCTTTCAGATTCAAATTCTTAATCTTTGCCACCTGGTCATCAGACAATTTATGCGCAATTGGCTCATAGGGATCATCGGCTTTATTCAACTTCTCCGTTATCGACTCCACCGGAACGCCAAGGACCAAACTCAAGCTTGAAGCAATTTTCGCCCTCTCAGCCTCATCTTTAATTTCCTTCGGCACCAAGAAAAGCAACTGATAAGACTTATTAATGGCAACGGCCTGATAGTTATCAGCCCGCATCGCTACGTGAAGCGTTGCTGGCGGGTCAGCCCCCGCCCCTGCGGCTTGTTGGCCGCCACCCCCCTCAACCGCCGCCAATGAAGAAGATTTATATCTGTCTTGCACCAAAATTTCCCCCCGTTGAGGCACTAATTCTTGTAAGGTTTGCTGCTGCTTTCGCGCCAAAAGATTATAGCTAACGCCACGAACAACCTGAATTAAAAACAGACGGGTTACTATCGCGCCGGCGATAATTATAAGCAGTATCAATAGAATCGCAATTCTTCCATTAGCTGAATATTCCTTCTGTGGTGAACCGTGTCGAACCATTTTGTTTCTGGTCAAATCTATTACCCATTGTTTAATTCCGATAGTTTGATTATTCGTCTTTGGCGAAGAATTCTCCAGCAGAGCTAAATAATCTAACTAAGGCAGCTTGGCGAACGGCTGAGCCGCGTCAACATAGCCAGCCTGATCAACAACGACCATCCCAAAATCTTTCGTCGCCTCCCGAAGCGCCGCTAAAGATTCAAACCCAACGATTTCTCCTCTCAACTTCTGGTTCTCATCCTGAAAAGACTGCAAGGCCGCATGGCTTTTCCTTAAAGAATAACTCTGAACGACCAAATTGTTGGTTTGATACAGATAAATAAAACCAAAAAACAGAATGATCGAAAAAATTAGAATATGCAAAGAGATTGTTCCGTAGCTTGCTTTCTTTTGTTGTTGACTCGCGTAAAATGCTGGAAGCATAGACGATAACTACTTTATCACATACTTAGAGCTCATAGCTTGATCGCGGCGCGGAGTTTAGCGCTCCTCGACCGAGGGTTCTCTTGAGCCTCCCGCCAGTCGGGCACGATGGGTTTTTTTGTTAAAATTTCTAACTTTTTTTCCCGGGCCTTTTCCCTTAAAAAATTTTTCACTATTCTGTCTTCTAAGGAATGGAAAGAGATGACTGCCATTCTCCCTCCGGCGGCCAGAACATCCGTTGCCGCCTCAAGACCCTTGCTTAAATTTTCCAGCTCTTCGTTTGTCGCCAACCGCAAAGCCTGAAAAATCCTGGTGGCAAAATGTATTCGGCCAAATCGCTGGCGAGCCGGAATTGCCCCCCGAACAATCTCCACAAGGTCCGTCGTGCTTTCAACGACACCCCTTTTTCTTCTAAAGACAATCTCTCTGGCAATTGCCCTGGCCCGCCGTTCTTCGCCATATTCCCCGAAAATTTTGATTAACTCTTCCTCCGGCCACTGGTTAATAATTTCTTTGGCCGTCAATGTCTGATTCTCGCTGTAGCGCATGTCGAGCGGCTCGTCTTTTTGAAAAGAAAATCCCCGGCCGCTCGCCCCCAACTGCCAACTACTCATTCCCAGATCGAACAAAATACCGTGAACCGGAGAAAAATTATTATTGCCAACGATATTTTTAAGGTTTCGATAATTATCACAGATTAGGATAAAACTTTTTTTAGTCTTGTTGTCTAATTTACTCTCTAATTTTTCGAGAACGCCGCTATCCCAATCAATGCCTAAAATTTTTCCGTTGGGCCCGATTTGTTTAAAAATCTCTAAGCTGTGTCCTCCGCCGTTGATGGTGCAATCAATAAAGTTCTCACCCGGCCGCGGGTTAAGATATTCAATAACTTCTTTTAGTAAAACGGAAACGTGCATATTAATCATTCTCCGAGACAATACAGCTTTCCATCATAAGAGCCGATATAGAGATTTCCTTGTTCATCGATGGCCGAAGAATTTGTCACCGGTCCGCCAGTGGCGTATTCCCATTTAAGGCTGCCGTCCGCGGAATTAATGGCCTGGATTTTTCCATCATCGGAGCCAATATAGATAAGGCCGTCTTTTCCGATAGCCGGCGAAGAATCAACTTTTCCGGCGGTCGTCTGGGTCCATTTTCTAGAGCCGTCAGGATTGACGGCGTAAACTTTGCCTTGTTGAAGGCTGAAGTTCGATTGAGTGAAAGAACCGATGTAGACGGTGCCGTCAGCGGCGCTGATGGCCGGGGACGACCAGTAAATCCAGGAATCAACCGGATGAATCCATTTTGAAGAACCGTCGGGGTTGATAGCGTGAAGGGCGAAATTGTAGCCGGG
>PFOG01000097.1 GCA_002792395.1 Candidatus Portnoybacteria bacterium CG_4_10_14_0_2_um_filter_44_20
TTGTGAGCGGGACGCTCACGCAAGCTACGCTTAATTGTGAGCGGGACGCTCACGCAAGCTACGCTTAATAGAGAAATACTAGCTAAGCCCAACGGGCTTGCGATTTTTTTAAGATAAAAATGGTTGAGGTAAATTAATCTAAGAATCAAAAAATCATGCTACAATTTTTTATGCCTAAGCAGCCGATTTTTTTTGAGTTATTCCAGCAATTAGACGAGTGCCTGAAAGAGATAGTCGCGCTTTTTCGGGAATTTGTTGAGTCTTCTGACAACCCCGATCACTATTTTCAGAAGGCGAAAGAAATCGAACATCGGGGTGACGCGATAGCCCATGAAATTATTGATAGATTAAATCGCGCCTTTATTACCCCATTGGACCGGGAAGATATCTATCTCTTGGCGCAGGAGATAGATGACATTATTGATTTAATAGAGGATGTCATTCAAAATATCGGGCTTTATGGAATCAAAGAAAAAAAGGAAATTCTTGTTGATTTCTCCAAATTATTCGTCAGCGCTTCGGAGGATCTGAGCAAAATGATTTGTTGTTTGCCGAAACAGAAAGACGGGTCTTATTTCGAAAAATTGATCATTGATATTCATGGATTGGAAGATAAGGGTGATATTCTCTTTCAAAAAGGGCTGCAGCAGCTTTTTGAGAAAGAGCCGAATCCCGTGGCCGTTATCAAATGGAAGGATATTTTAGAGGGATTGGAGGAAGTGATGGATAAATATCAGGAGGTTGGCGATATTATCCGGGGTATTATAGTGAAATTCAGTTAATTGGATTTTTATGCTCGATCCTTATTTATTATTTATCATTTTTATTATTGCTGTTGCCTTGGTTTTCGATTTTACCAATGGGATGCACGATTCGGCCAATGCCATTGCCACGGTTGTTTCAACGCGAGTTCTGTCGCCGCGCCAAGCTGTTGTTTGGGCGGCCTTTTTTAATTTTATCGCCTTTCTTGTTTTTGGCACTGCTGTGGCAAAAACCATCGGTAACGGAATGGTTGATCTAAAAATTGTTACTCCGGTTGTTATCTTGGTCGGTCTGATTGGCACGATCAGTTGGAATTTGATTACCTGGTGGCTGGGGCTGCCTTCCAGTTCGTCGCACGCCCTAATTGGCGGATACGCGGGCGCCGCTATTGCCAAGGGTGGTTTCGGGGTGCTTATTTTGTCCGGTTGGTATAAAATATTAATTTTTATTGTTATTGCGCCGCTTATCGGTTTGTTTCTGGCGATAGCGCTGAAAATAATAAGCAGCTGGGTGGTTTATAAGAAGGCGCCCCTGTCTGTTAATATCTGGTCAAGGCGTCTTCAGCTTGTTTCGGCCGCTCTCTACAGCTTGGCTCACGGCGGCAATGACGCCCAAAAAACGATGGGAATCATTACCGGCCTATTGGTGTCGGGCGGTTTGCTGCACGAGTTTAATGTTCCTCTCTGGGTGGTTTTGATCAGCCATGGCGCCATCGCTCTTGGGACATTCAGCGGCGGGTGGCGGATAGTTAAAACAGTGGGCCAGAAGATAACCAAACTGAGGCCAATCGACGGATTTTGCGCCGAGGGAGCCAGCGCCATAAGTATTTTCTTGTCTACTCATCTGGGTGTACCGGTCAGCACCACCCATGTGATTACCGGCGCTATTTCCGGCGTTGGTTCGGTCAACAGATTATCGGCGGTGCGCTGGGGTATCACCTTGCATATTGTTTGGGCCTGGTTATTGACTATTCCCGCTTCGGCAATCATGGCGGGGGTGCTTTATTATGTTTTGGAGCGGGCGTCGGGCGGCGTTTTCTAGGCCGAAAGGGCTGTCGGGGACAAAAAAATGCGACGAATGGTCGCATTTTTGATTAGGTAAAGATTATTAATATTAGAAAGAGCGATTATTTTTGCTGTAGCTGATTTTTTACCGCATATGCGGCTGGTTGTCTTTGAGCCCTTTTTGTTTATGGGGGGTTTTATGAAGGCGGTTTTGATATTTTTTTTCGATAATTTCCCAGGCGATTTTCATTTCCTGGATTGCCGAAAAAGGGGCGTCATATTTGATTTTCAGGTAGGTCGCGAGACCCGGTAGGTCGTCTTGTTTTTCCAGAAGCCCGGCTCTTTCAAGTATCAAATTGACCGAAATGTTATAAGTTCTGGAAAATTTGACTAAAGTCTCGGCAGTTATCGTTTTAAATTGCCCGTTTTCCAGCCGGGAGATGTAGCCGGCGGTTAACTGGCTTGTTTTTGCCGCGTCATGAATGCTTAAACCCATCTCTTTTCTTAATTTTTTAAGATAGCCGCCTAATTTAATAATTTCTGGAGATGAATTTTTGCGAGAAGACGGCATCGATTTTTTATCCACAGCTTTTCAACAGCACTCCGATTTGAGGAAAGGGGGTTGTGGAAAAGATTGTGGGTTTGTTAATCCTTCCGTCTTTTATTATACCAAATTTGTATCCGTTAAGCAAGAAACTGTATAATGCCACCCTAT
>PFOG01000059.1 GCA_002792395.1 Candidatus Portnoybacteria bacterium CG_4_10_14_0_2_um_filter_44_20
ACATCGGCCAAGGGGCGGCGGTTGGTTGGGGCTGGACCAAAATCTTCAAAGACTCGTAGGCGTTGATGATGGGAATCTGGTGGCCGTCGGGACCGGAGACAAACTTCCCGCCGTTTTTTGCTCCCTGAATAATCAAATCTTTAACCTCTTTGGCCGTCAAAGTTTTACCCATCTCTTCAGCTTTGGACCAAATGAGCCCGGCCAATCCCGAAACAAACGGAGCGGACATAGAGGTGCCGGACTTACAGCCGTAACCATCTGGAAGACCAACGATTTCATAGCAAGGCAGCCAATCTTCAAGAGATCCACTGGGAAGCGTGCTTAATATATCGGTTCCTGGAGCGGCAACATCCACCATCTCACCATAATTTGAATTAATTGAGAGATTCCCCGCTAAATTACTATCTGCTATTGCAATAACATTGTCAGGAAATTCCTTGGATAAACTTCCCGGAGCATTATATTTTGCATCGGTACCAGGTCCTCCATGATCATCGCCGTTACCGGCGGCGAAAACAAATAGCACTTCTTTATTCTGCTTTCCAGCATATTTAATAGCATATCTCACATATTTATTTCCATTTTCAACATCACCCAGATCGGCATCAGAAAAAACATGCCCCGCCTTCCAAACAATTCCCTGGCTTACGTTTATTATGCGCGCATTATTATCAATTGCATCAAGCATAAAGGACGCTAGCAACACAGGGTCCCCCACCCTCTTTGCTATACCCGCCAATCCTTTTACCGGAACCATGTAATTGTAAAGATACAAATTAGCATTCCAGTCAACCCCCGCAATTCCTTTTCCGTTATTCCCCTTGGCACCAATAATTCCTGCTACATGCGTCCCGTGATCGCTATATAAAATTGGTTGAATAGTATCTATGTAGCCCGCACCCCCAATCACATCTTTTAAATCCTCGTGACTCGTATCAAATCCGCTATCGACAACGGCCACTTTTACGCTTGGGGTTCCAGTCGCGATCTCCCAAGCCGATGGTAACCTTATAAATTCCTGTCCCCAGTTATTCCCCCCCGGACCACTTTCGCTCCAAGAAGGATCAAATTTTGGATCGTTAGGTATATTAAAAGCCATTACCACACCCGCCGCAGTAACAATGAAAAATATTATAAAAAATATAAATATGGTACGGGATTTCATGTTTCTACTTATGGATCACTAATAAGACACGGGGCCAAGACGCAGGGGTGGATAGTGCACTTCTTCTACGCTAGGATCGGCCTTCAATTGCTCTATTACTACATCAACATTTCTCCATCGGGGAATCGTGATAAGAGTGCCAAATGCCCCACTCCCCTGCATATTCCCATTAACTCCGGAAATAACTTTCTGGACAACCGTGCTATCCACGCCAGCCCCGAAAACAATCTCGACTTCATAAAAATTCCGGTAATAATATATCACACCCGCTATTAAGAGAATGGCCAATATTCCAGTGATAGATATTGCCAAGAGTTTAATGATATTAAATATATTTATTTTCGACATAATTGTTTTTTTATAAATCCCCAAGATACAATGGATGCCTAAAAGCAGAATCCACTTCTTCTTTTAATTCTAATAGATTTATTTTTGCGTCAATTTGAGATAAATCGGCGCCCAAAAATCTTATTTGATAGAGATTAATTCGTTGTTCGCTACCGACAAAAACTCCCCCCGTGGTGGATATTATGTTCCTAATTGTTTCTAGGGTTGTGCCTTCTTTAAAAACAACCACAACTTCATCACCCACATATTCCAAAGTGGACTCTGGATCACTTACAATTCTATCGCTACTAGGCAAAGAAATCCCAACCGGAATCACCTCCGCGCTTGGCTGCTTGACGTTGATTGTGATTTTTAACGGTTTCGGCTGGATGAGCTTGATAGTTTTGGTTTTGTCTTTTTTCCAGAATTGAAACCAGGGAATAGTTTTGTCCGATTTAACGAAGAGCAAACCGTTGATTTTGTTTTTGTCCCAGCGTTTGAGGAAATCTTTATCATCTTTGTCCGCTTGATCGCCCAACAATCCTTCAATGTCTCTTTCGACCAGTTTCTTTTCTTTAACTGTAGTGGGTAATGAGACAATGATTTGAACGGTATATTCTTTGTTCTTCTCAACCTTATCAATTGATGTTGGCTCAACAGCGGCGTATTTGTTTAACTGCGGCGTGATCCAGAATTCAACGTTTTCTAAATCTTTCTGGCTGGTGGATTTAACGGTGATAACCTTGGCCGTGCCGGGAAATTGGTCTTGGACAACTTGCTCGGGAAACCAGCTAATCATTGGTTTGCTGTTCCCAAAATTACCGATCGATGCTCCGGCAAAAACAGCAAAAGCCAGAAGAGAAACAGATAAGATTGGTAAAGAT
Source organism: Candidatus Portnoybacteria bacterium CG_4_10_14_0_2_um_filter_44_20 (assembly GCA_002792395.1). Taxonomy (GTDB): domain Bacteria; phylum Patescibacteriota; class Minisyncoccia; order Portnoybacterales. The sequence continues at coordinate 2,377 of PFOG01000059.1, forward strand.
TTAAACATTGTTGGTTGATTTTAGATTAAAAGATATTCAATAACTTCTTTTAGTAAAACGGGGATGTGAACTTGCAATGTCTAATTATTCTAATTGACCTAATTGACCTAATTATCGGCTTGAAAAGATTTTTTGCTTAGCCATTAGACATTGGAGTTTCTTTAGAATAATTAGAGCAATTAGAATAATTAGAAATTTTTATACTCCGAGCTCTCCCAACCTCTCCGCCATATTTCCCACCTCTGACTCCATCCGCTTCTTGTAGGCATTCCACTTTTCTTCGCTCCAAATTTCCAAACGACTATAGAGTCCGACAACTACAACATTCTTTTCCAACTCGGCGTACGCCTTTAAATAATCAGGAATTAAAATGCGGCCCAGGCTGTCAAATTCAACCGGCGCCGCGCCCGCCAAAATAATTCTACTAAAACCGCGCGCGTCAATTTTCCCGCTCGGCAATTGGCTTATCTTATCTACCATCTTTTGCCACTCCTTAGCCGGATAAAGCGCCAAAGAGTTATCTAAACCACGCGTCAAAACCGCCCCCCGGCCTATTTCCTTTCTCAACTTGGAAGGGATAGCTAATCTTCTCTTGATATCAATTGTATGTTTGTACTCACCGATCAACATGTTAGTTTTTTTAATGCTTTTTATTTCTTAACAACAAATTTTTTGGATTCACGCGCTTTCACACCCCCCTACAGCAAGGCGTCAAACCTTGTATGACCGAAAGGCGGTCAGCCTGCACCCTCCCCGGGAGGGTGTGAAAACGCGTCAGGTTATCCACAGATTTAAGGGGTTATCCCCACTTTTATCCACATTCTTACACTCTAACTACATTATATTCCACCTATCGAATCTACGTCAACACTCCATTTCTTCCGGTGCCGCCGGAATCCAAAGATTTGGCTTAAATAAAGAAAAAAACGAAGGCGTAGCACCCACAAAATCCTATTCTCTGCCTTAGTTATCAACAGATTATCCACCACGTTAGGGATCCGCCCCCGCCCAAGGCGAGTACCGACAGCCGCCCTTGGGACGACTTATTTCCAACGAGGCCATTGGCGGGCTTGAATCAACCGTAAAATGTGGTATATTGCAATTAAGCGTAGCTTGCCCTCCTACCTTTGCGTCCCCACGAGAAGGTGAACCTTGATCTCCCCGCAATATTGCGGGGCGCTCTATTT
>PFOG01000219.1 GCA_002792395.1 Candidatus Portnoybacteria bacterium CG_4_10_14_0_2_um_filter_44_20
TGCAGTTACATCAAATATCACCAACAACCAAGCAAAAAAGCCGGAAGCGTGTTGGTCGCGGCGGGAAGCGCGGCACATATTCTGGTAAGGGCATGAAGGGCCAAAAATCAAGGTCCGGAGCTAGAATTAGGCCGGCATGGCGTGATTTTGCCAAGAAATTGCCGAAACTGAGGGGGTTTAAATTTAAGCCGGTAGGTGGGAAAGCGGTGATAATTAATGTTGTCGATATTGAAAAGAACTTTCGGAGCGGCGATTTTATTACACCCCAGCTTTTGTTGGACAAAGGTTTGGTTACGAAGCTAAACGGTAAGATTCCGAAAGTGAAAGTGTTGGGTGATGGGGAAATAGAGAAGAAGGTCACGATCAAAGATTGCTCGGTTTCCGCAAGCGCGAAAGAAAAAATAGAGAAAGCAGGAGGAAGCGTAGAAAATTATAAATTCAAAATTACAAATCATAAATAAATCCAAAGCACCAATTTTCTAAATTCAAAATAACGCAGTTTTGAAATTTGAATCTAAGTAGATATTGTTTAGAATTTAGTATTTAAAATTTTGGATTTCTTTTGCGGAGCAAAAGCATGTGGTATCAAAAGATTCTACAAATTTTTAAAGTAAGAGAATTGCGCAAAAAGATTCTTTTTGTCTTGGGTGTTTTGGTTGTTTTCAGGCTTGCCGCGAATATTCCCGTACCGGGCATTGATGCCGAAGAATTACGGTCATTTTTTGAGGGCAATCAATTATTTGGTCTTTTAAATATTTTTACCGGTGGCGCCTTAAGCAATTTGTCGATCGCCATGGTGGGCTTGAGTCCCTACATTACTGCTATTATTATCATGCAATTGTTGACCATGATTTTTCCTTCGTTAGAGGCGATGTACAAAGAAGAGGGTGAGGCGGGCCGTCAAAAATTCAATCAATATAGCCGAATTCTCACGGTTCCTCTCGGTATTTTGCAGGCCTATGGTATGATTACTCTTTTGAAGAGCCAGAATATTATCGGGTATTTGTCGCCGTTTTCCTTAGCGGCCGATCTCGTCATTATCACTGCCGGCGCTGTTTTTTTGATGTGGCTGGGCGAACTTATTTCCGAAAAAGGAATCGGTAATGGAGTTTCTCTTTTGATTTTCGCTGGTATTGTTGCTGGTTTTCCCGGTTCGCTTCGTCAAACATTGGTAACCTGGGACTCGTCTCAAATTCCGGCCTACATCGGATTTTTAGTAATCGCTCTGGTGGTGATCACTGGCATCGTGATTATAACCGAGGGACGGCGCAATATCCCGGTTTCTTACGCTAAGCGGGTGCGGGGCAACCGGATGTATGGCGGCGCCTCAACTTATTTGCCGTTAAGCGTTAATCCAGCTGGCGTAATCCCAATTATTTTTGCTCTTTCTATCATGCTTTTTCCTGGCATGCTCGGCAGTTTTTTTGCCAATGCCAGCAATCATTGGGTGGCTGTTATCGCCAAGTCTTTGAAGGATATTTTCCAGCAAACTGGCTTCTGGTATGGATTTATCTACTTTATTTTAGTCTTTCTCTTTACGTATTTTTACACAGCCGTAACTTTCGACCCCAAAAGCGTTGCTTCTAATTTACAGAAAATGGGCGGGTTCGTTCCAGGTATCAGGCCGGGCAAGACAACGGCTGATTTTTTGAATTACATTTTAAATAGAGTTTTGCTTATCGGCGCTATCTTCTTGGGGACAATTGCGGTTATGCCCTATATCGTGCGCTCGATAACAGGAATGGTCTCTTTTACGGTTGGCGGCACCGGCATTTTGATCGTTGTTTCGGTGGTTCTGGAAACCGTTCGTCAAGTCGAGTCACAATTAGTAATGAGAGAATACGAAGGGTTTTAAAAATTAAATTTAAAGCGCGAGCTTAATAATGGAATTAGATCAGTTTATAAAAAGAGCTTTAGAGATAAGAGAGAAACTTATTGAATTTGAGAAGGAAACATATGGCCGCGAGTGGAATAATTTGAATTTGGTGTCGGGATTTGTAACTGATGCTGGGGATTTAATGAGAATAGCTACGGCCAAGGATGGTTTACGGAACATGGAAAGCGTTGATGAGCGCTTGTCGGAACAACTATCGGACTGTTTTTGGCCTATATTAATCATCGCGCAAAAATATAATATTAATATAGAAAAGTCTTTTTTGCGGGCAATGGATAAAATTGAGAGACGTCTCTCGGGCGATTTGTATGGGAATAAACAATAAAAAAATTATAATTTTGCTGGGTCCGCCGGGTTCCGGAAAGGGGACGCAAGCCACGCTTTTAGCCGAGAAGCTGGATTTGTATTATTTTGAAACCAGCAACATTATTGAAATGGCCGTCCATAGCCACCGAGCCGAAGAACATGTTGAGGTCGACGGCCAGAAATATACTTTTGGCCACGAGAAAGAACTTTGGGAAAAAGGCATTTTATGCAGCCCGCCCTTTGTTGTTTTTTTGGTTGAGAAAAAAATTAATGAGCTTTTCCAGTCGGGCAAGGGAATAGTTTTTGCCGGTTCGCCGCGAACCATGCATGAGGGTGAAAAA
>PFOG01000127.1 GCA_002792395.1 Candidatus Portnoybacteria bacterium CG_4_10_14_0_2_um_filter_44_20
TTCGCCAGCCTGCTCTTGTCTTAACAGATCTTCTTCGGTTTTTTGTTTATTTTGTTTATAAAAAACTCCGGTAGCGATAATCGCGGCCGCTATCAAAATCGACAGCGGTATGAGATAAAAATTCGACTTAGACATAACTATGTTTGTCTTTTTATGCCCGATAAGTTTTTAAATAAGAACTGGCTCGCTTTGCTAGCTAAACCCTATTGTTTCCTCGTCTCGTTCGGAAATAAGTCGAGGTTATACAAAACGAGTTATTGACCAAACAACTGATACGATTAAAATTATTAGCCCCGCGCCAAGCATCATAACTCCACAATCTCGGAAAAAATCAAGCATCTTCATTTGGCTGTAGGGCTCCATTGCTTTTTTCTTATTCAATCGCATTTCACTCTTTCTTAACTCATATAGTGCCGTAAACCATTTGTCATTATCCATCTTTTCATCAAGCACGCTTGTAGTATTAGAGCTCATAATAATGCCCTCCAGTTTTTGTGACATCGTAGATCTCTTAAATTGAGAATTTAAATACCAAACGCCTATATTAAGAAAAAGCACATCCATTATCAGAAACACAAAAGCTACTACTAAAAGCGTCTTTTCGATCTCTAGCCCCGACAAGAGAAGAGTTAAAGAAAATGGAGCCGCTGTTACAGAAATTAAAGAAAGACTTCGAACTTCTTTTAAAAACGAATTATTCGCAAGAAAAATCCTTTGATCAAGCTCTGAATTTATCTTTTCCAAATTTTCTTTCGACACTGAATCCGATATCTGTTTTCGCTTACTTGATATTTCCTCGTCCAACTGTTTAATTATTTCCTCTTTTGACGCCATACAATAAAACTTATTTATGATGCAATTTCAAAAATCTTTTTTACTAACGCCGTCCTTGCATAAAACGCGCGGCTTATTGAACCGTGGCCGGGACCTTTTGTCCTTGCTTGTATCCATTTACCATCCGCACCAGTTAAGGCTCCAAATCCTTTTGCAATAAGCTTATTTCGTATAAAATCGTAATCGGCCTTGATTTCTTTTATCAATTCATCATCTTCTGCAAAATCTAAGCTTGCGACTTTTAACAATTCCGCCGCTTCAGAATTTTTGCCATTCCATTTGACGGCGCAAAAAACAATCGTCTTAAGCTTTGCCCAGCAATGACTTTCAAAGAAAGAATGGGCTTTCAACTCTGCGGGGTTAATCATTGTTATGGCCATTGTTTCTTTCGGCACAAGTTCGTCTTTAACATAGCGAAAAGCAACTGATTTTAATTCATAAGTCAGGCCGTTGGGCGCTTTTGAAACATTTGTTTCCAGCCCCGCCAATCTTTCTAAAACCAAACCCTTCCACCCTTTATTTTGCTTGCCAGTTTCAAAGGTTGTAATACCATGCTTTTTGGCTAATTCTCTTAAATCTTGACCAATATATTTTTTAAGATTTTTTATTGCGGTCGCGCGAGTAATAATTTTCATGATTTTATTTATTTTTTCGCCCTGTCTGCGAAGCCCTAGAAACAACTGAAAAGATGTTGCCCTTTCCCCGAAGGGCCTCTAATAATTTTTTGAACATATAAGCAGTTTCTAAGTTTGTTTTTTCTTGTATCATCAAAAGTTTTGCGAGCAATATCAAAAATTTGATGCTGTATTCGCCCTTACTGCTAAGAGCTTCGTATTCACTAATCAATCTCTGACTATCTTGAAATAAGGCATCGACACTTAAAACATCTTGCTGTTGTTCTCTACTCCTGACAGGTGATGTTCTTTCCCAAACGCCAAGCAAGAAATCAAGGAATGATTGCGTCTTGGTCCTGTCTTCGTGCAACTTAATTAAAATGTCTACTGCCCAATGGATATGTTTTGGCGTTCTTATTCTCGACCATGCGCCGTCAATTTTTTGTCGATATCTAATTAAAATATCAAAATCGCTTAAAGAACCCTGATATACGCCAATAATATAATTTCCATTTACCTCAAAAACGGCCAGTGGTGTTTTTGCCTTGCCGTCTTTTCAAAAAGCCATAAATTCCCCAAGCTTTTGTTGTTCCATAAAATTATAATACTAGCTTATTTTTTAAATTTTTCTCTAATTCCTCAAATCGTTTTATTGATAAATCTAAATATTTTTTTTCTGTGTCTATACCAATGAATTTTCTGCCAAAGAGATAGGCGGCAAGACCCGTAGTTGAGCTGCCGGTAAAAGGATCTAAAATTAAGTCTTTTTTATTTGTGCTGGCCAAAACAATCCTTTTTAATAAATTTGCGGGTTTTTGCGTTGGGTGTTTGCCAAATCTCTTTTCTATCGTCTTGGGCGTATTTATGGCCCAAACGGATCTCATTTGTAAATTCTGTTTCTTTATAAAATCCTCCGGCCATTGGCCGTTTTTCATTGCTTCGTAATTAAAAGTGTGTTTAGCTTTTTCATCTTTTCTTGCCCAAAGCAAAGTTTCATGGCTAGCAGTAAAAAAGCGGCAGCTTAAATTCGGCGAGGCATTTGGCTTAAACCACGCTATATCATTTAAAATATG
>PFOG01000114.1 GCA_002792395.1 Candidatus Portnoybacteria bacterium CG_4_10_14_0_2_um_filter_44_20
TTTGAAAAAGAAAAGTTGTTTCCACCCGGAAAAAGAGTTCTTTATGTTGGCGATCCGTGGCAAAAGCTGGGAAAAGAAATGAATGATCCTAATTTGACCATAATTGATTATGAATTCGGGGAGTCCGTTTCTTTTTTGAAAGACGAAAAAGAGTTTCGCGAGGATATTCTTGAAAAAGCGGAAAGACTTCTGAAAGAAATTGCCGTAATTAAACAGAATAATAGTTTATCCGCCCAGGAAATCGTCCGTACGGATGAATTCGCGGGCTTGATCGAACGGGCTGCGAGACTGTCTCAAAAAGCGGGGTATTTTACGAAAGGAGAAAATCCGTCCGAAAAATATTCCGAAGCGGCCGTAGCTTGGGAACGGGCAAAAAGATACATTGAAGAAATAGCTCGAACCAAGAAAGAAGGAAATCAACGCCTTGCGATGTTTGCGAAAAATTCCTGGTATGATTGCGTTTTGGGCGAACGAGGATTTCGGGATATTCCCGACTGGCATAATATCATTTTTCCGAGACTGGAGAGTTTGATCGGTGAAAAAGAAAAAACAAACGGGGAAAAACTTTCCGCCGGAGAGATTAACGCCCTTGTCGAAAAATATCAGAAACAATATATTGATGATATTCGATTGAAGAAGCAGGTTGAAAAACCGAATGTCGTGAAAGCCATGTTTCCTTTTCTGCCGTTCAAGGATAAAACTTTCGATCGTTTTGTATCTTGCTGGGCAATCTCAACGCACGTATTCTCTGAAATGGAAACAGAAGATTTTGAATATTATTGGCGGGAAATAATCCGCGTTCTTGATGAAGACGGCGAAGCCTTTATATTCCCTATAAATTATGGAATAGTTGATGAAAATAATCTCAAGCAATCTCTCCGTAATGCGAGCAACGACCGAGGCATGCTGTTTGAATGGGATTTTATTAATACCGCGACGCTTCGATTGAAAAGAAAAAAAGAAAAATAATCTTTCAAATCCCGAACAAAAAATCTCCGCGCGATTACAGAGATTTTTTGCACTTCCGAGTTTACTATTCATAACAAACTCGGAAGTGAGAGGGGTGGTCAGTCCCTCGAATTTAACGACCTTGAATTTTTATTATTTTGGAATGCACTCGGCCTATTCGGCAGAGTGTATTCCCGCCCCTTTTTCCGCTTTCATCGCTCGCTTCATCGCGGCGATGAGCGGAAAGGATTTCATACCGACGGGAGTGCCAATATGATAGCTCCCGCAAGCGAGGTTATGAGAAACCCCGACATAACCTCCTAATTTTTTTCCGGTAACCAGTCCCATCCGCCGACCGGAGTCGGTCTTCCAAAATGATCCGTCTGGATAGATGGGATATCTCACCAGGAATTGGAAGCCGCAAATGTCCCACGACTCCCATTTGTTGCCGTCCGGGGTAATACAAGAATCGACTATAAACTGAGAAGCCGATTCCTCGTCCATTTCCCATTTTGGGGAAGCGATATTAGCAATCATTTTGCCCACCTCCGAAAAATCAGACGAGCGCATCTAGCGCATCTAGCAAGAAGGCTCGACTTAAAACCACCGCTGTCAGTTTCCGCCTCACGGAAAATTCTGACAACTTCGACAGTTTGCGGGTCGGGGCAGGATACCCCGTCATACCACCAAATTTCCCGGCGGGAGTAATTGAAACAATACACCCCGTCACGGTCGCTTGCCGGAAAATTGACAACGCGCCAATCAGGGGAATAGCCCCCCTGAATTCTCGGCTCTTTGCCGAGTTGTTCAAACTCGTGCCTGCTTTTCGCTTTGCAGGCCCCGAGATTCTGCGTGGCCGTTTCCAGCCGCGCCTTGGCCGCATAGATTTCAGCGGCCAAGACATAAACCGCATGGAATGTTCTCATTTTTCGAGGAAAAACTTCGACCTCGAAATAATCCCGCGGGATTTTTTCGAGGGCATATTTTGCCGCGTAATACTCTTGGCTCGCCAAGTTCTCGACTCTTTGAGCCAATTCGTATTCCTGACCTTTAACTGCGGGTGGCAAGTTCCGCAGTTCCTCAATTTTGGCCATCGCCCGCCAGATGGCAGGCGCCATATCAATGGCCTCTTGCCGCGAAATTTTTCGGCAATTATCATAATTATCATACTTTTTCATTTTTTCTCCTTTCGTGGAGACAGTGCTGGAATTTTTGGCCGCCAGCACCAAGGCCTGGATTTCGTTGCCAAAGGCGACGAAGCTGCTTGTTGAATGAGCAGCACGCTTGAAACTTTCTAAAGCATCCAGCGTGCTGCTCACTTCAAGCAAGTTGATTTTGGCACATATGATATGTATTTTTCAATGAACCCCGATTTCCCTTTTAATAGTATAGCAAAAAATTTAGCCATTGTCAATTAAAAAAGCCTATAATGGCTTATATAAAGCATAATATTATTTTAGTTGATATGTTTCACAAGCCAAAATAGCTTGTAAAAAGCACTTTTTGGCAAAATTTGCAAAATACCCAAAAGGGAACTATATTTGTTA
>PFOG01000118.1 GCA_002792395.1 Candidatus Portnoybacteria bacterium CG_4_10_14_0_2_um_filter_44_20
TTATAGCTAGTCTAGTCTGCTAGTCTAGAGCCTAATCTAATATAAAGTAATTACCCAACAAACTATCTCTTACTCCATTGCGGGGCTCGCCTCGCCTTCTTTAATCCATACTTTTTTCTTTCTTTCATGCGAGGATCGCGGCGCAAGTAATTGGCCCGCTTCAGCTTCTTTCGAAAGTCGGGGTTGAACAAAACCAAAGTCCTGGCAATACCGTGCCTAACTGCCTCGGCCTGCGCTTGAATACCGCCTCCACAAACCCTAGCGCTTATTTCAAATCTATTTAATGATTTTAATTTGTTCAAAGATGCCTCAACGGCTTGCTGCAACTCGATCGCGGAAAAATATTCCTTATAAGGCTTCCCATTGACCGTTATTCTTCCCTCGTATTCATCGAGGGGCCGAGCGGTAAACAGCCGGGCGCGGCAAGTAGCGGTTTTTCTCCGTCCAACCGCCTCAAAATACCGCCTCGCCTTTGCAGGCGCGTCTGCTTCTTTTTTTTCTATTTTAGCAACCACTTTTTTGGGAGACTCTGCTTTACCTGCCTTTTTTTCTGCGCCAGCTGCCTTTTTGATTGTTTTCTTTTCTTTTTTAATTATCGCCATCGTTTATTGATATTTAAAAATTATTTTTAAAAAGTTGAAATTTCGCCTTTGTAAATTTTTAGTCTCCGTATCATTTTATCCCTTAATTTATTATTTGGCAGCATGCCATAAACCGCCTTTTTCAAAACTTCACATGGATTTTTTTCAAACAGCTCTTCCAATGTTTGCTTTTTTAAACCACCCAGATAACCAGAATGCCGGTAATAAATCTTTTTTTCCATCTTTTCTCCGGTAACGCGCAATTTCTCCGCATTAAAAACAACCACCCGATTCCCCCGATCCAAATACGGTAAATAACTCGGTTGGTTTTTCCCGCGCAAAAAATTAGCGGCCTCTACTGCCAATCGCCCGAGAATCCTTTCTGAAGCATCTATCGTATAAATTTGTTTTTCTATTTTTGGAATCATTTATAAAAATTTACGCACCTTTAATAAATTCAATTATTGCCATCTTAACGCCGTCTCCACGCCTTGGCCCTAATTTAACTATTCTTGTGTACCCGCCAGAACGATCGACGTAACGCGGCGCAACTTCTTTTAATAGGTGCCCAATGGCTTTCCCTGGTAAAAATTTTGCCGCGTAACGAACGCTATTAAAATCGTTTATCTTCGCTTTCGTTATCAGCCTCTCCACCAGCGGCCTGACCTCTTTGGCCTTGGCCTCTGTAGTCCTTATCTTTCCTTTCAAAATTAAATTAGACGCTAATCCTTTAAGAAGCGCTTGCCGCTGATCCCTCTTTCTGCCTAGTTTACGAACTTTTTTCATAAAAAGATATGTTGCCTATTTATTCCTTCAAGCCTAAACCTACTTTCTTCAGCGCTTTTTTAACCTCTTCAATCCCCCTTCCTCCAAGCCCCTTAACTTCTTTTAGGCTCTCTTCTGTTTTTTTGGCGAGCCCGCTCGCGGTCTTGATCCCAGCTTCAATAAGACTCTTGCTGGTTCTGGAAGAAATTTTAAGGTCATCGACTTTCATTTTTCCAGGACCCGCCCCTTCTTTGTCTTCCTGCTTTTCTTTCTTTTTAGTCTTTACTTCTTCTTTTTTTGTAAAGTCACTAATAACTCCAAAATGATCAACTAAAATTTTTCCCGCTTTTTCTAATGCTTCCGATGGCGATATTGTTCCGTCCGTTTCAATCTCAAGCTTCAATCTGTTGTAGTCGGTTCGCTCTCCCACGCGCATATTTTCAACCTCAAAATTCACCTTTTTTACCGGCGTGAAAAAGGCGTCTATAGCAATTTGTCCTATTTCGAGCCGCTCTCGCTTGCGAGACTCAACTGGTTCGTATCCAAGACCGCGATCAACCTCGATCTCCATTTCCAGCGCAGCTTTTTTATCGGTCAAAGTAGCGATATGCACATCTTTAGTGACAACCTCAACCTCGGAGGGAGTTTCAATATCCTTAGCGCTAACCTCTTTTTCGCCCTTCGCTTTCAAGAAAATTTTTACCGGCTGATCGGAATGCAGCTTCAAACGTATTTGCTTCAGATTTAAAATGATATCCAAGACAGTTTCCGCCACGAAAGGGATTGTGGAAAATTCGTGCTGCACGCCTTTTATTTTTACTCCCGTTATAGCCGCCCCGCCAAGCGAAGAAAGAAGAACACGGCGCAAAGCATTACCCAAAGTAATACCATAGCCGGGATAACACCCCTCTATTTCAAAAAATGCCTTGTTTCCTTCTTGCTTTATAATTTTGGGCAGTAAGGGAAGAGAAATCTGCATTAACTCATGTAACATGTAACACGCAACATGTAACAAAAAGTGTTATATGTTA
>PFOG01000058.1 GCA_002792395.1 Candidatus Portnoybacteria bacterium CG_4_10_14_0_2_um_filter_44_20
CGGCTGAGCTCAGTCGAAGCCCCTGTCGAAGGGGCTTCACTTAATAGGTCCGATTTTCGGAAAACCTGCCAAAGAAAACTAAGGATTAATAACGCCAATGCCAGAACACCCAGAACTCCCGCTGTCGCCAGGGCAGTCGAGGCAAAACTAAACCCTTGATTGAATCGCACTCCCCAAAAAAGTTTTTCGATCGCGTTTTGATTGTTCACCGGGCCGCGATACAATCCGTAATCGAAAGTAAAAGTTCCCGGGCCAGAACCAAACAAATCGGTCGCAATCCCTCCGGACTTCAAAACTTCTTTGGAAATATCGTAGGTCGCCTGATTGGTCGGCCTCACCTCTTGAGAAAATTGGAAGAAGACAGGCGTCCGAACCAAGAGCAAGATCACCGAGACGCCTAGAACAACTAATGGGAAAATCAACTTTTGAATTCTTGGCGCTTGTTTTGCGCCTCCCCGCACCGCCTGAGCCTCTCTGGCAAAAACATAAGCGGAGAAGAAAAGCATGGCGCCGATCAAAGACCACCAAACAAAATTAAAATTTATCAGAACCAACTCAATGGCGATGATTATCGCCAAAGAGCAAATTCCCCACTTTACCAAAGCCCCTTTTTTGTTTATCTTTTCTTGGGAGTCGCGGATTTCCGAATCATTGCTGGTCATTATCCCCACGGCCAGCATCAAGCCGGCTCCCAAAAACAAGGCCAGTGCGTTTGTCGTACCAACCGTATTAAAATCTATCGTCTTGGTAAAATCCCACGGTAAAAAATTTATATTAGCTAACGTCAGGCCGGTAAAAATCGCCAAAACCGCCACCGAGGACAAAAAGGCGTAAACGATTTTATTTTCTTCCCCCTTCTTCTCCTCCCCGCGGTCGCCGAAAGCCTGCCTTGAGCTTTGTCGAAAGGTGGCGGCCACTAAGAAAAATGCCAGCGCGTATTTGATAATGTTTAATAAGCTGTCAGCCTCAAGCCCAACCAACCCGATGCTCCTGTATTTCGACATGGAGAGAAAAGAAGAAATTGCCCAAACGATAACCAAAAACCAAACGGCAATATTAACCGGCGTTTTGGGCCAGACCAATTTTCCCGAAGCAATCGTTTTGGCCAGCCAGACGATAAAAGCAATCGCGATAAGAGCGGTAGCTAAAAATTGTTTGTTCTGCGCAACCGGCGAAACGCCCCAAGGCAGAAAAAATATCGGGGTCAAAAAAACCAAAAGATACAAAACCCATTTAACGATCTTGCCCCAGGCCTGGCCAAGCTTTTTTTGCTCGGCGGTCTCTTCGAACGCTACTTTCGGCGTGATTTTCCCGGCCTCCGCTTCGCCGGAAACCAAACCCTCCTCGATCCCTGCTTTTTTCTCCTCCTTAGGAGACTTTTCGAATTTTATTTTTATTCCAAACATGGCTTTGATTTTTTGCGCCTCCTGCTATTAACCACTAGTAGCTAATAACTAGTGAGTAGTTTGCTTCCGGCGTTTAATTACTTTTACTTTTTATTCTAACAACACTATACATTATAATAACATTTTTTATTTTTTTTAAAAAGGTTAAACAGTGGATAAAAAATTGATTGTTTATATATAAGTCTTATCCGTCCCATTCGTCTTATCCGTCTTATCCGGTTGCCTATTCGCCTATCCCCGCCACTCGGCCGTCTTCCATGCGTCTTAATCCTTGTTTCTTTAAAAATCCGTCAAAATCCTCATTAAGACCAAACAGCTCTTTTTTCTTTTCTGTCTTCAGCCGATCTTTTAAGTCGCCGCGCGCCAGCAATTCTTTCCCCAAACTTTTTATCTGATTATCCAGCAAATAAGCGGTTTGATTTATCAAACAAATCAGACAATTAGCCGCCGATTCGGCATCGGCCATATAAGTCACATAGGTCTTATGAGTCCTATCCGTCCCATACGCCAGTTTGCGGATTACTAATGAACGCCGATCGTCTTTGTCCCATTGAGGCAATTTATTTTGCCGCAGAAACGCTTGAAAATCATCTAACAATTCGGCCAAGCTGGCGCGCGCCACGTCAACCAGTCTCAATTCTGATTGTTTCGATGTCCCGCTAGTCTGGCTGCCCTCGCCGATGTTGCGGCTGCCGGAACGAGCGGCTTGCACCATTTGGTCATAAGTTCTATAAGACCTATATGACTTATTTGACTTATTGGTCAAATAGCGATTGCAAAACTCGACAGTTAAATCAAACACGATTTCCGCGTTTTGATAAGATTTCAAATTTTTGTAGCCGCCGTGCGGCGCGATTAAATTATTCATAAGTCTTATTAAGCGTAGCTTGCGTGAGCGTCCCGCTCACAATTAAGCGTAGCTTGCGTGAGCGTC
>PFOG01000067.1:0-4884 GCA_002792395.1 Candidatus Portnoybacteria bacterium CG_4_10_14_0_2_um_filter_44_20
TCAGCGAATAAGGCTTCTGTCTTTTATTTTTTATTCCTGCCTCATCTTTGAAATGTTGTTTTTTTGAAGAAAGCAAGAAACGAATAAAATCAGCCGAAACGTCTCTGTAGACGCGACGATTCCACTTCTGCGGCGTGAAATCAAAAGCTTCGTGATTGCCGCCCAGAGCGGCGATAGACATAGCGGCGGCAATATGAGCTGTCGTGATTAAATTTTTGGTATAGACGGCAGCAAAGGCCATCAAGCTTGTCATCAGGCTTGTCCCGTTAAGCAGAGCAATCGCCTCACCCATTTGGAGCTTAACCGGCCGCAAATTATGCCTGTCAAATTCTTCGATCGTCGAACAAGTCGCGTAGGGCATCCGAAAGATGCGCCCGCGCCCGATCATCGCCAGGGCAATGTGAGCCTGCGGAATTAGGTCGCCGCTGGCGCCAAGAGACCCTTTCTCCGGAACAACCGGAATGATATTTCTATTGAACATCTCGACTAAAAGCTCTAAGGTTTCCGGCCGGATGCCGGAATAACCGCTTTTTAAATTCAAAATCATATGCAGCATCATTCCCTTAACAATACATTCTTCAAGCGGTTTGCCGACTCCGCAAGCATGGCTCAACACCAGATTTTCCTGAAATTCCAACATCTTTACCGGGGGAATCCGGCGATCCAGCAAGGCTCCGACACCGGTATTAACCGCGTAATATTCTCCGCCCGACCGGATGGCTTCTTCAAGAACTGCTCTTCCTCTTTCAACCGCTTTTTCTTCACTCCGGCTTAATTTGATTTTTCCGCCGCAGCAAAGCTCAACAAAATCAAAAGGACTTAATCGATCCATTCTCCACTCCTTCAATCTATGTGAGGTTTTTAAAGAACATCGTTATCTTATCTTACTCTCTGTATACGAAAAATGACGCGGGGTGTCAATGGCTGACGGTAATGCGCGCGCCGAAAACAAAAAACTCCGCGATCAAACACGGAGCCGCTTGTTAAAATACAACTATCAAATTACAATATCAAAATATTTCTAATTTGGCGATGCTTTCTAATTCTTTCGGCGTTAAAATCTGATGATCTTTGAGCGCCCTTAAAACAATTGCCCACAATCTCTTTTGTTTTTCTTCTTGATGTTCGCGGACTACCTTCTCGTCCAAAAGGATATCTAATTTTTTGAACACCTTGTCGAAATTAGTAATAGTTTCGTCCTTGGAGGATTTAAATTCATTTTTGAAACCAGCGACATCGGTTTTTATATCAGCCATGTCAATTTTCAATCCATTGACATCGGTTTTGAGGTCAGACACATCGGTTTTTAGATCTGCGACATCGACTTTTAGTCCGTTGACATCTGTTCTAAGACCCGCAAATTCGTCTTTTGTGACAAAAATCTCCTTTAATTCGGGAATAAAGGTTTTTTTATTATACTCCGCAATCGCTTTCATCAGCGATTCTACGGTTAGTGTTTTTTGCTCTTTCTTTCTGGCCATATTGCTATAATATCACAAAACTATATCCGAAACAACTCTCTCGCATTCTTGGTCGTTGTCACTACCACCTCTTCAACGCTCATCCCTTTTATTTCCGCGATCTTTTCCGCCACATACTTAACATAGCTCGGCTCGTTTCTTTTGCCGCGATGTGGAATCGGCGTTAAATAGGGACAATCAGTTTCAATCAATAAGCGTTCCAGCGGCACGTTTTTTATTACTTTGTCATAGTCGCGCGCGAAAGTTATCAGCCCATTAAAACCAATATAAAATCCTAATTTAAAATATTCTTCCGCTTGGCTCCATCGGCCAGAAAACGAATGAACGACTCCGCGTAGGCCGCTCCCCCTGTCATTCTGACCCCGCACTTGATGCGGGGGAAGAATCTCATCGGCGCGCCCTTCCTTGTCTATGAGATCCTTCGCCCTCGGCTCAGGATGACGACAAAAATTTTTCAATATCTCCAAAACATCATTGTGCGCCTCACGACAATGGATTATCACTGGCTTGTTTAATTCTTTAGCTAACTCCAAATGCTTTAAAAAATTATCTTTCTGCTTCTGTCTTTCTGCTTCCCGATTTTCCTCCGGCAAATGAAAATAATCTAACCCAACCTCGCCGATGGCAACGACTTTCTTATGGCCGGCCAATTTTTCGTATTTCTTAAAATTAAAAATCTCTGGTCTGGTCTTAATTTCAAATTCCTCCAAAGGATCAACCTCTTCGTAAATCACTCTTTCTTTCAAGTGAAACGGGTGGAGACCGACAGCCGCGTAAACGCCTTCGGGATATTGCTCCGCGAATTCTATCGCCCGCTGGCTGGTAGAATATTGCGAACCAACATTAATCAGCCAGACGCCGTTCTTGAGCGCCCTTTTAATCACCGCCTCGGCATCTTCCCGATAGTCGTTAAAATTTACGTGAGCATGGGTATCAATTAGCATAGCCTAAAATCTCACAATTTAATAGCCCCATCGATATCTTTTCTTAATTCTTCTTCGGTTCTTTGTTGCACTAGAGTCAAACCATTTTTTCTTCTAATAATTAGACCCAGGTAAGGCTTTTGTTCCACATAATGAATCCAAACGTGCAAACATTATCTTTAACGATTTTTTCCTCATCCATTCCTTCGATTAGATTGCCGATAACTCTTTTCATTTCTTTTTTTACAAAATTTTCGAATTTATTTTCAATTGGATTGGCGGCCAAATAATCCGCGTAAGAATCTTTGAAGGCGACATTGAGTTCCTGCTCAATTATAAGCAGAGCGGCAGTTGTTCCTGCCGAGGAGGGAGCAAACCCGTTTTCGTTCACAGATGGATTTTCGATTGTTTCTGACAAAAATGATTCGATCGAACCCCACGGGTCGACATCATTAATTGTTTTACCTTTATCTTTTTCTGCTTCCAGATAATCGCGCACGATTTTCGAGAACGACTCCTGGAATAATTTTTTTATTTCGTCATTGTTTTGCATATCATTTGAAACAAACAAGTAAAAGTCGAACCCCCAAAGAAAGTTAGAAATTTATTGGTTTGCCTTTTTAGGTTATATACTCCTATATCAAAAACGACCGGACATCGAATATGGCATGGTCCATTTTTCTTCAGCACCGGGTTGATATAACGCCCTCGCCGTATTGTCGCGGACAAAAATAGGATCTTCTGTGGCAATTATATCCTTGTCGCCTCCTCCGCAATAATAAACATCCGGCTTAATTTGAGGTAAATTAATTTTATCTCCCCCAGCGCCAGTTCCCCAACCACGCTCAAATGTACCTTTCAAAACTCCGGCCAAATATCTATCACCTCCAATAATAGAAATCTTCAGCGAATCTTGCATTTTTGATATTTCTTCTATCGACAAATGAGATTCTTGCTCATTCTGCGGGTCGATTCTAAGACCTCGATAATCAGATGGCCATCCATCGTCTTCATTCTCTTTGCCACACATTGTTTTCAATGTTGCGGCCAGGTGCTCCGCATAATTAGATTTCTGGACTTCCATATAAAGATCGACTCCCGGATATTGGTCTGCTTCATAAACATTAGTGGGCGAGATGTGAACGATTCCCAACCCCTCCTTAGATTGCAAAACGACTCCACAGCAATCAATAAATCCCCTGGCCTCTATAAACGGCGTTTTTTCTTTCGCTTGCCCTTCAGTGGTTTTTTTGACCACCATCGCCGCAACCCCCTCGCCTTGCCGATAGTTTAAAATCATTTGCCTTCTATCTTTTGTCGCTTCTTGATATTTAGCGAGGTTTTCCCGCAAATTTCTTTTTTCTACCCTCGCTGGATTTATTCTATCCAAAGTCGAGCTAATCAAATTTCTCGCATCCGCGTAAAGCCGGCTCCCCTTATTTATAAAGCTTTCTAAAATTTCCCCTTTTCCCCTTTTTTCGGGATTAACTTCTTGCTCTATCGCCCCTTCGGGAGAAAATTCTGTTTGTTGTTCAAAATCTTTTTTGACCATATTTACCATTGGTATAAACGAGCCCTTATTTCATCTATCTTTTTTTTATCATCTTCTAAATTTATTTTTTGGAGATAAGATTTTGCTTTTTCGTGAATCATTACAACATCTTTCGCAAATCTCCCATACTCTTCCCGCAGTAGGGCTTCCACCCCCTTGCCCCGATTTGCTATACCCCGCATTCTTCGCAGATAACCAAAAAAGGCATCATCTAATTCAAGCTGAAGACTATTAAGCTTGTCTGATAATTCTTTGTTTATTGAATCATCCATAAAAAGGCACAACTCCAAATATTAAAGAATGTCTTATATAATATTTTGCAAATTATCCACGGCAAAAACATCGCGGTTTTTATTCGCAATGCGTAATCTTTGCTCTTTAATAACCGCTTGGAATCTTTGCGGAAACTTATTTTCGACACATTCTAATGCCCTGTTGGCGGCGTCAAAATCACCCCTCTCTCGCAATACCTCAACTTTTAATAAATTGGCCTCCGGACGAGCGAGCTGTTTTTCTATGCAAGACAATAATGCGCTGGTGTATTTTTTGTAATCTCCAACCCCTTCTTCGTCTTTTTTCTCGTCGTCCTTGAGTAGGTGATTAAATGCCCATAGATACCACAATAAAAATTGCGATCCGTCATTGTCGGGTTCACGATTTTCATATAAAATCTTTGCCATTTTATAAAGGGGCAAGCCTGGCTTCGTTTCGTCTGTTGCTGTCTTGAAACCTTCTTTGTCGTTGAGAACTTCTTCTAATAGTGACTTCTCCACGTGCTCGTTCTTTTTAAACACTACCCCACATACCGGGCAACCCACATAATTTATCCAAGGTTGCATAATCATTGGGCCCTCTATGTGGGTATCTGAGAAATGCTTAGCGTTGATAAAATTTCCAGAAAGATACATGTGATCGAAAATCAACGTAG
>PFOG01000067.1:4919-11447 GCA_002792395.1 Candidatus Portnoybacteria bacterium CG_4_10_14_0_2_um_filter_44_20
TGGCTCATAAATAAATATATTTTTCGCCATTCAAGCCTTAAGTCATCTTAAGACAAGAAGTTGCAAAAAATATTCCGCAAAAGTCAATCTAAATTTAATTGCTTTTCTTCAATTTTATTATCTCGTGATTTGCAAGAAGGACACATTGGCGTCGATATTTTATCGGTCATTTTTCCTCCACACCTTTCACATGTTTTTTCCTTAATTCCAACTTTAACGTATTCGCGATTATCACAATCAACACATCTAAGTTCCGCGGCATACATTAAGCCGCCAATTTGTGCATAAAATATATTTCCACATTTATTGCATTTAAAACTTCCTGTTATTGCCATTTTTCAAGAATTAATTTTTTTCCTTATTTTTTAAAGTTTTAACAATTCATCGGCCTTTTAGACGCAATCTTCGGAAATCCCGATAGTCGTTAAAATTTACGTGAGCATGGGTATCAATTAGCATAGGCTCGTTGTCATTCCCGCGAAAGCGGGAATCTATAGTCGTAAAAAACTAAATGCATCGGCTTTCTGGATCCCCGCTTCCGCGGGGATGACAGCCTGCTACCTATTTTTTAAATCCTCGGAAACAAAATCTCGCCTTTTTTAATTTCTCCGGATTCCAAAATTTTGATAACCCTTTCGGCCGTTTCCGGCATAAATGGTTTTAGATTTTCCGCTATGTTGATCAGGCCCGCCAGCAACTCCTCCAAGACTCTTTTTGCTTGTTTTTTGTTTGTCTTGACCAATTCCCAAAGCCTTGTTTCTTCGACATATTTATTAGCCCAATCAACCTCTTTCCAGATTTCATCCAATGCCTCTTTCGGCTTAATTTCGTCAAGGAGTTTTCTCACCTTCTCGCTCTTTATCTTTAAACTCCCGTCTCGAACCGCTATTTCAAATCCTTTTGCCAAATTCATCACCCGGCTGACCAAATTACCCAACCCGTTTGCCAAATCCGTATTGTATTTCGCTGTCAATTTCTCCCAAGAAATATCGCCGTCGTGGCCATCTGCCAAAGACGACATCAAAAGGTACCTCGTTCCGTCAGCGCCAAATTTTTCAGTTAATTGTTTCGGCCAGATAACATTGCCCAGCGACTTGCTCATTTTTTGGCCATTAATAGTAAAAAATCCATGAATGTATAATTTCTTCGGTAAAGGAATTTTCAAAGCCAGCAACAAAGCTGGCCAGATTGTCGCGTGAACCCTCAAAATATCTTTGCTCATTAGTTGAACATCGGGAGGCCAAAATTTTAAACCCCTTCTTTCTCCCCCCTTTTTCAAAGGGGGGCGGGGGGAGATTTTTCCATCCCACCCCAATCCGGTCAGGTAATTTAAGAATGCATCAACCCAAACATACGTCGTGAATTTTTTATCGAAAGGCAGGGGCACTCCCCACTTAATTTTTTTGCGCGAGATAGAAATATCCTGCAAACCATTTCTAATGAAGCTCAAAACTTCGTTTTTTCTTTCTGCTGGCTCGATTTTAAGTTTGCCGCCAGAAATACTCCTCTCTAACTCTCCCCCGAATTGCGAAAGCCGGAAAAAATAGCTTTCCTCTTCCATTACCTCCGGCTCTGTCTGATGATCGGGACATTTGCCATCAACTAAATCATCATCCGTCTTATACTGCTCGCATCCGCGGCAATAAAGTCCTTTATAAACCCCTTTGTAGATAAAATCTTTTTTGTATAAATACTCCAGCGCGTTCGAGACGGCTTTTTCGTGGCTCGAGTCAGTAGTCCTAATAAAATTGCTGTAGGAAATATCCAGGCTTTTCCAGGCTTCCCTAAAAGCCTCAACGTTTTCGTCGCAAAACTCCCGCGGGCTTTTGCCAGCCTGCTCCGCTGCCGCTTCGATCTTCGCCCCATGCTCATCCGTTCCAACCAGGAAAAAAACCTCTTCGCCCATCAAGCGATGATAACGCGCCAAAACATCAGCCAAAACGGTCGTATAGGCGTGCCCGATATGCGGCTTGTCGTTGACGTAATAGATCGGGGTGGTTATATAGAATTTACTCATGATTGATTATGACGACAAATTCTCCTTTTATTTTATCATTTTTAACCGCTTCCAGCACCTCGCTGGCCGCGCCGCGATAAATTGTTTCAAACTGCTTGGTTAATTCGCGACAAACGACAATTTTTCTGTCAGCCGACAGAACTTCTTTTAGCTGTTCCAGGGCTTTAATAATCCGATGCACCGACTCATAAAAAACCGCTGTATGTTTCGCCCCTGCTATTTCTTTGAAAAATTTCTCCCGGCCCTTTTTCTGCGGCGGAAAACCCAGAAAAATAAATTTGTCGGTCGGAAAGCCGGAGATGCTTAAAGCTATTGTCGCTGCGCTTGCTCCAGGAATCGGCACTATTTTTATTTCGCCCCCACCATGTTTCATGTTACATGTTACATGTTTTATGAGTAGATTTCCCGGATCAGAAATCCCGGGCGTACCCGCGTCCGTGACCAAAGCGATTTTCTTACTCTCTCGCAATTGGTCAACAATATATTCGAGTTTAGAAAATTTACTGTGCTGAAAATAACTGACTAACGGCTTGGAAATTCCGTAATGATTCAATAATTTCGAGGTTACCCTTGTGTCTTCACAAACAATCAAATCAGCCTCTCGCAAAACTTCGAGCGCCCGTAGCGTAATATCTTTGAGATTGCCAATTGGTGTCGCGACAATGTATAATATTCCCATAAACCCATTATACAACTTTATTTTAAATTTGGTATCGTATGATTCTCATTCCCCATATTTTGCTCGGCGCCCTGATCGGGCTAATCGCTCCCCATCAATATTGGATAGTTTTTATTTTTGCCTTCGCCTCGCATTTTCTATTAGACGCCATTCCGCATTATGAATACAAAATTCAACTCCTTAAAGAGCGCTCGGAAGAAAGGATGGGCGTCTTGAATATATTCAGAGATAAACAAGCATTTTTTGTCCTCGGTAAAATAGCTACCGATTTTTTGCTCGGGATGCTGATCGCTATCGCGCTGGTCTGGTTCTCGCCTGCCAGGCAATACGTCTTAGTCGTGGCATTGTCGGCCGTCCTGCCAGACGGACTGCTAGCTCTTTACTGGATGACCAAAACGCCGCTTTTAGAGAAGCTGGCGCGCTTCCATCACTTCGTCCATCCGAAAAATAACAAAAATACCCCGCTTCTTTGGGGTATAACCACCCAGCTTATCGTCAGCCTAATCGTGATTTTATTAATCCTCTGCTATCGCTAGCCTAAAAATCAATCAATCAATGTCAGCTCCGCTCAACTTCGTCTTTCGCTGAATATAATCTTCGATTAAAACTGCCGCAATAGCGGCCACTGGGATAGCCAGAATAACCCCTAAAATTCCCGCTAGCTTCCCGCCGACCAAAACCACCAAAAGAATCAAGGCCGGATTCAAATCTACGGCCTTTTTCATAAAAAGAGGAACTAAAAAGAATTGCTCCAAAAAACCATTGATAAACACGAAGAGAAAAACAACCAACAAGGCCAGGGTTGAAGATTGATTTAGGGCCAGCAAGACAGCGGGAACGGCAGCGACAATCGCCCCGATAAGAGGAATAAAATTTAAAATCATGGTCAAAAAACCCAAAAGCAAAGCGTATTTTATTCCCAAAAGATAAAGCCCCAAAGAAGTTAGGATACCGACACTAACCGCCGCGCCCAATTTCCCCCAAAGCCAGTTTCCCACTTTCCGCTGAATTTTGTCAAAAATGTTCAGAACGTAGGGTTGATGTTCAATCGGTGTCAGGTAAAAAATAAATTTTTTCACGCCGTTTTCCTGAATGTTGAAAAAAATTGACGCCGCGATAATGGTGAAAAATGAAACGAGGCCGCCGAAGAAGGTGATAAGGGTCCCCACAATAGCGCCAGCGCTTTCGGTCAGACTATTCGACAACTGATCAAAAATACTCTTAAAGTCTATCAGGTCGGCGCCGAATTTCAGCCGACCGATACTTTCAAGATAAAAAGAGTAGTTGGTCACGATGTTTTTTATCTGTTCGGCCAAGATGGGGAAAACCAAATAAAACAATATCCCGATGACGGAGAATAAAAGAAGGTAGATAAATGTTGTTGCCAGAAAACGCGGTACTTTTCGCTCGCAGAAGGCGTCAATGGGTCTGTCCAGGGCAATGGCTAAAATTAGCGCCACCAAAACCATCAGAATTATATCGCGGAGGAGATACAATAAAACCAACGCCAAAATGGCGAGAATCAATTTAATGACAGCATTTATTGAAATATCGATTACCATCCGCTGATCCATAATTGGCTACGAATTACGAAAACGTACGAATATACGAATGCGAATAATTTGTACTTTCGTATATTCATAAAAATCAACGCTTCGCGGAGTTCCGCAAACGAAACAGCGTATTTCGTAGCTATATCCGCAATAATTCCTCAAACTTCTTTTTGTTTTTAAACGGCCCGATCAAGGCCAGATTCAACTTCTCCGGCCTGAAGATATCATCGGCCACTCTCCGGATGTCATTAGCGCTCACCATATCTATTTTCGCAAAAACTTGCTCCGGTGTCAAAATTTCTTTCCTCAAAATCTCCTGAATAGAGAAAAAAGAGGCCTGCTCATCGGATGTTTCCAGATTTAGAAGCATACTCCCTTTAATATGGTCCTTCGCTCTCAATAGCTCCTTTTCACTGACACCCTTCTCTCTGATAAGACGATATTCGGCCAGAATTGTCGCAATTGCTTCTTCGATTTTAGAATTAGCCACCCCGGCCTGAGTTACCAAATAACCAACATCGGTGCTGGCTTCGGTTGAGGTCTTAATATAGTAAGCCAACCCCCTCTTTTCTCTCACCTCCTGAAATAGCCGCGAGCTCATGAATCCGCCCAAAATTATTCCCAAAATGCTAAAAACATACCGATCGGGATGGAAAGCGCCATACCCCCTGACTCCGAGACAAAAATGTGTCTGATCCGTTTTTTTAAAATGCGGCAGGGCCTCGGGCCGACTCTGGTTTTCAGACACCCCGGCGCTGGGCCGGGGATTCCCGCCCCTCAACGTACCGAAATGTTTTTTAATTTTTTCCAGCGCCTCGTTTTCATTAAAATTACCAGCGACGCAAATAAGGCTATTGCTTCCGGCGTATTGGGATTTCAGATAGTTCGCTATCTGTTCGCGCCCGATATTCAGAATATTTTCTTTACTGCCCAGAACTGGCCAACCGGCCGGATGATCGCCATAAAGCAAGCTCTCCCAAAGATGGCCGATATAATAAATCGGGGTGTCCAGATACATATTTATTTCTTCCAAGATAACTCCTTTTTCTTTCTCTATCTCTTTTTCCTCCAGCCGAGAATTCAAAAAAATATCCGATATCCAGTCGAGAGCCAGATCAAATTGCTTGTAATTAACCTTGGCGAAATAACCAGTATATTCCTTGGAAGTAAAAGCGTTGTATTCTCCGCCGACGCCATCCAGTTCCTCCGTAATGTCGGCAGGCGTGGGTCTTTTTTTAGTCCCCTTAAAAAACATGTGCTCCAGAAAATGCGAAATCCCATTGATGTCTTTCGTCTCGCATCGAGAGCCAGTGCCAACCAAAACCAAAACTGTCACGGTCTTGGTGCCGGCCACCGGAACAGTAATAACTCTTAAACCGTTGTCTAAAGTTGTTTTTTTAAACATTTGTCTATTTATCTTCTTCCCACCTATAGGCCACGTTCACGTTGACCTTATATTCTTTGATTTTTCCATCTTCCACCGACACGCTTTGGGCGATAATTTTCGCCCCAGTGATATTTTTTCCTTTTTTGACTTCGTGCTCAACGATATTTTTCAAGGCATCCTCAAAACTCTTTTCTGAAGAACCGATGAGCTCTCTTATTTTTATAATGGCCATAGTCTTTTGCGTCATCCCGAACCCTTCGCAAAATCTCAGGATAAACTCCGTGAAGAATATCATGGATGTTGCGCAAGATTCTTCTCCGCCAGACGGCGGATCAGAATGACAAAATATGTAGCTACTTTTTAAACCCTTTGATTCTAATTACTTTTCCGCAGACATTATGCGGCTCATTTCTTTCACGATACCATATCCCCCGCAGTGCTTCAACATGCCAAGATATGATTGAATGCTTTGGTTAATAGACTCTTCGGAAATTAAGCCCTTTCGCAAACATTCATATTTTGTCGATAATTTTTTAAACATCCTCCTTTTTGTCTTCGTTCTTAATACTCTATGGCCATGAAAATTAACCATGCCAAGAAAATCAACGCCGGACGAAACGGTTTTTATAAAAACTTTATCGGGATGCAATTCCAGTTTTAATTGGCCATACAGAAACTCCCGAATCAAGGAAGTTTGATTTTTCAGCCATTCCTTATTTTCCGAAATAATCACGAAATCGTCGGCATAGCGTATATAATGTTTTGCTTTCAGTCTATGTTTCACGAACTGGTCGAATTCATTCATATTAAGCGTAGCTTGCGTGAGCGTCCCGCTCACAATAGATATTCACAAAAAGCTGCGAGGTGAGATTGCCAAGAGGCAAACCAACCC
>PFOG01000147.1 GCA_002792395.1 Candidatus Portnoybacteria bacterium CG_4_10_14_0_2_um_filter_44_20
AATCTGTAAAGCTTTAGCGTTACTGCCTCCAGCTCGCTCTTTGCAAAAAGCCTCGGGACAACCCATATTCCATCCTTAAAATTTCCGGTGCCAACCTCCCGGCCAAACTCTATCTTGGTGTATTCTTCCAGCAAAAAAGGCTTGGGGGCATGAGCGGAGTTTTCAACAATCTTTTCGGCCAAACCGCTATCCGCCAAGTTTGATAATATTATTTTTCCCGCCTCCGCCACCAATTCTTCTCTGCTTTTCTCTTTTTCTAAATTTTCCATATTTTTATTTCGATATTTATTGACGCTATTCCCGTATTTTTTGGCTGAATTCCTTTATCGTCTTATCACAACTTCCGGCATCTTTTGTTAAAACCGTGAAGCTGGCAACGAGCTTTATTCCGCATATATTTTCTATTTCAGCAAATGCTTTTTTGTCACCCGAACCGCCCATAGTACAAAATGCAGCTATTTTTTTGAATTTGCTGATGTTCCGCATTAAATAGGCTCTCATAGGACTGGAAATATTCCATGCCCAAACAGGCGTACCGATTATAACCAAATCGTAATCCGCGGGATTTTTAACCACCGGTTTTATTTCCGCCACCCTCTTAAGAGCTGCCTCTTTCCCGCAAAAAAGATATCCCATTGCGCCAGAACGGTTTTTTATGGAAATTATTTCTTCCGTATCACAGTCCAACTCGTCCCTTATGGCTTCGGCCACCTTTTTGGTCGTGCCAGTGCGCGAATAATAAACAACGAGTATTTTATCCATTAAAGAATAGCGTCAATTTTGATTTTTTATTAAATTAATCTTCTTTTCCCGGCGCCAGCCTTTTATTTCCGCTTCACGCTTTCTGGCGTCTTTTAAATTATCAAATATTTCTGAATATTTTAAGAAAACAGGTCTTCTGATTTTTGTGTAATGCGCGCCCCATTTTGATTCATTGTGCTGTTTTATTCTCTTCTCTAAATTATTTGTGCAACCAATATAAAAAGATTTGTCGGAACATTCAAGGATGTAAACGAAAAACAACATGACACTTCGTCGCTTCGCTCCTCAGTGTCTTCACTTTTTACCCAACTATATATAAAGTGGGTCAAAATTTTCTCACGGAAAATAAAAACTCTGAAATTTGAACAAAGCGAAAATTGAAAAGCTCGGGGACAGGGAGTCGGACCCCGATTGACGGCTTCAAAGGCCGCTGTCCTACCATTAGACGATCCCCGAAAGAATTAATAGCCGGCGTATAATCTAAAATTTTTAAGACTAATTGGGCTATATGTATACCACATAAAAAGCTACCATTAGTCGCCTCATCGACGACCCGCCGAAGAAGAGGTGGGACGATCCCCGAAAAATTAGCCGCCACCCCCGCAAGAAACTATTATTTCACGTTGTTTACATCTGTCACCTCCACAATCACCAACTCCAACGGTAATTGCGGAAAAATCGCGCTCTTGATTTCGGATTCGGCGCGGATAAAAAGACGCAACAATCTATTTAGCTCCTCGTAACTAAATTTCTGGCCCTGCTCCAAAATTATTTTTTTCTGCTCCTCGGTCAATTCCGGAGCGGCCAATTTTGCCATCTCCGAATCAACTTTCAAAATCATCATCTTGCGTAAATAACTCGTCAGAGACCTCGCGAACTGTCCTAAATCATACCCTTCGGCTGAAATGTTATTAACAAAAGCAATCGCTTTTTTCATATCTTTGGCGGCTAAATAATTTACCATCTCGATCACCGCGGCAATATCAACCGTTCCCAGCAGCGCCTTAACTTCTTCGGTGGTTATATTTTTATCCTGCATTGCCATCATCTGACCCAACAAAGACTCGGCATCACGCATCGCACCATCAGCATTAACCGCGATCATCTCCAGAGCCTGTTTTTCTATTTTAACTCCCTCCAACCTGGCAATTTGCGCCAGACACCCAACAATTTTATCAATGGTTAATTTGTGAAAATTAAAATGCTGGCATCGGGAAATAATGGTTTCCGGAACTTTATGCAATTCTGTGGTGGCCAAAATGAAAATCGCATGGCCCGGCGGCTCTTCCAATGTCTTCAAAAGCGCGTTAAACGCTTCTTTGGTCAGCTGATGGACTTCGTCAATGATAAAAACTTTGTATTTAAGCCGCGTTGGGCTAAATTTAATTCCGTCCCGCAACTCGCGAATCTCATCAATACCACGGTTGGAAGCAGCATCGATTTCGATTAAATCCAGACTTCGGCCCGCGCCAATTTCCACACAAGCGCTGCATTGATTACACGGCTCGTAATTTAGGGACTTAGTCCCCTGTCCCTCTCTTTTTTCACAGTTTACTGCCTTAGCCAAAATCCGCGCGATGGTTGTCTTCCC
>PFOG01000087.1 GCA_002792395.1 Candidatus Portnoybacteria bacterium CG_4_10_14_0_2_um_filter_44_20
ATGGCAGGAGAGGCAGCTGTTCGCGAACCAGCTAAGCATGCCAAATTTTAAAATACCCCAAGAGTCCAGAATAGGGTGGCATTATACATTTTATTGATAAAGTGGCGAAAGTGTTATATATTGATTTTAATTCGAGGAGAAAAATGGTTTTCGATAAACAGAGAAAGAGGAGACACGGATTGTGATCTTTGAAATTACCAGATACGCGATTAAGGAGCGCGCTTGCCTTGGGTGCGATTCCGCCCTTGAAATAGAAGAGGACGTCCTGAAAATTGATACGGAGAAGATGAGCCGAGATTCGGCGGAGCGGTTGCATCGCGCTCTGCGTCCCCGATATTGCCACGCGGAAAATTTATGCGTCAACCGCCATCAATTTTTTCTGTACCATTTTTCTTCCGTTGACTGCCGGCGGGTTGCCTTTCTTTCTTCCGAGTGTTTGTGCGTCAGGGTCAACCCCAACGGAAGCATGGAATTTGGGCTTCACCTCCCGCCTTACGGGAAAGACATGAATCGCAGCGAATGTCCTCATCGCGTCCGACTTCCCGATGAATCACCGCTTTAATTAGTTTCGCGCTGACAATTGAAAACAAAAAAACAAAGGGGGGAATAATCTTGATAGGAATTATTCTGGCAGTGATTTGGCTGGGGATGGGCGTCGCATCCGGCGCGGCGGTTGAGTCAGTATTTTTGAGCGCGGCGGGCTTTCTTTACTCTTGGTATTGGTTTTGGGCGGTAGTGCTGGGAATTCTCGTTATGGTATTTTTCCTCGCGCCTTTGGTGGCGATCGGTTCGAGCATCGGCTTTCTGGCGCCAGAGTCGCCGGTGGGAAAACTGGTTGGTCTTTGTGTGGGCTTTACTTCAACCGGAACGTTGTCGCTGATGTTGGCCGGGCGGTTCATTTTTAGGCGGGCATTGTTGATCATTGGCGCCTATGCGCTGATGACTTCTGGCTGTGCTTTTCTACCGGTTATGCTGGGCATTATTTTTCTGGCAGTCGGTGTCATGTGGGGGAAAAAATAGACCCCGAAAAAAAATTATGGCTGGAGCGTTGCTCCAGCTTTTTTTATTCCATAATAAGGTAATTCCGGTTTATATCTTTTAAACCAACAGCTCACCGCAATTCTGCGGGGAGCCTCCAAGCGGCTCAACCGATCCGTTCGAACAGTTCATTTACACCACTTGAGCTGTTACCCCGCATTTATTTTTGACCACTATTTACCACAACATTCCAACATTCTGCATTCTTGAGAATGTGAGAGGGTTGGTGTATGATCAAAGTATGGGAAAAATTAAAACAAGTAAACAACTTGAGCGGCATTTCAAGGGGATTGCCAACCATCGTCGGATTGACATTTTGTTGTTAGTTAAAGACTACGATGCTATTACCTTGGAAGAAATGGCCGGTCGGTTAAAATGTAATTTTAAAACTCTTTCCGAACACACAAGACGATTGGTTCAGGCGGGTCTTTTAGATAAGAAATATCAGGGCAGGTTGGTATTTCATTCTCTTTCACCTTACGGCCAAAAACTTGTCAAATTCATTACAACATTCCAACATTCTGCAGAATGTTGGAATGTCAGTAACGATTATTTCGAGGGGCGCACTCTGCAAAATGTCCTTATTATATCGGGACGTTTTTGTTTGTGTGGATAAAAATGATTGCAAATAATTTTTTTTCGTGTTAATTAATGAGTCATGATAAATTAGGCCCGTTGCGCAACAATTTATTTGGGCCTGTCGGTACCTTAAAAACACATAGCGAGGTGAGAGGCGGTGAAAATATCAAAACGTCGGCGTCTTTCGGAATGTTCGGGTAGATATGTTGCCTCCCAAATCATCCAGAAAGTATTACCAAGCGGGCTGACTGTTATTTTGGCGCCCCGGCAAGGCACGTCCGTCGTTAGCGAGGTTTTCGTTACCCGCGCCGGCGGCAGATATGAAACGCCGGAGATGTGCGGCGTCTCTCATTTTTTAGAACACATGATGTCCAAAGGAACGAAAAGGCGGCCTACGGCTCTTGATATCACCAGAGAATTTGATGCCACCGGCGGTGAACATAACGCTTTTACTTCCGCGGAGATGATGTATTTCTTTCTCAGCGCGGACGCCATCTATACGGAATTAATCCATGATTTACTTTCCGACCGGCTTTTGTGTTCCCATTTTTCCAACGAGGCGATTGAGCAGGAAAAGGGTGTTATCATTGAAGAAATACGAGCCAGCAAGGACGACGTATCGGCGAATTTGGCGGCGCAGTGGGTAAAGTTGCTGTATGGCAATCAACCGGCCGGACGCGATTTCATCGGCACGGAAAAAACCATAAAAGCGATGCGGCGCGAGCGCCTTCTTGATTACATGGAGAAGCTGTATGTCACCAGCAACAGCGCGGTTTGTCTGGCTGGCTGCATTCCGGATCCCGATAGGGCATTCGCGGACATCGAAAAATTTTTTGCTGGCCTGAGCCAGGCGGTGCCCGGCTTACGGATGGCACCGGTAGTCGAGAGACAAAAAATCCCACTCTTCTGTTAATGCCGAGCCCTATTGGACAAGCAAATATTTTATTGGGCGTTCGGACGTACGGCCTTCTGCACTCCGACCATCCGGTTTTAAGAGTTATCGCCGCGCTTCTTGGCGGTTATTCCAGCTCGAGAATTTTTCTTGAACTGCGGGAGCGGGGGCTTGTCTATGAGGCCGGAATGTCTGTTGAGTCCCAGGTTGACATCGGCAATCTGGCCGCCTACGCCAACTTGAAAAAGGGACACTTAATTGAAGGTTTGCGGATTATCATGGATCACTATCGGTCTATGGCCGCCGGCGAATTTTCTGAAGAAGAGGTCGGGTGCGCTAAATCTTATTTGATTGGGGCGAGGAAGATGGATCTGGAAGATTCTTGTAATATGGCGATGGATTTAGCCGCGCAGTTTGCCGTCTGCGGGAGAGTGATGGCCATTGAAGAGGTTGATCGGCGGATTGAGGCAGTAACGCCGTCCGATGTCCAACGGGTCGCCCAGGATATTTTCATCAACGAAAAACTCAATCTCGCGATTGCTGGCCCTTATCATCAGGGCTTAGAGAAAAAAATAGTAAAAATTTTGTCATTTTGACAAATCCCTTCTTGCCACAAAATCTCGGCCTCGCTTAGCGGGGCCTGTTTTTGTTTCCAGTGCTATCTGTTAGAATTAAAAAAGAATTTAATCGGCAAAAGTGTTTATGAGAATCATTGCACATCTGGACATGGACGCTTTTTTTGCGGCGGTTGAGGAGCGAGATACGCCGCGGTGGCGCGGCCTGCCTCTCATTGTCGGTGCTGACCCCCAAGAAGGCAGAGGGCGCGGGGTTGTTTCAACCGCCAATTACAAAGCCCGCGAATACGGGATTCATTCGGCTTTGCCGATTTCCAAAGCTTGGCAGTTTTCGCAGTGGGCGAAGCAGCGAGGCGAGCCGGAGGCGATTTTTGTCGAGCCGGATATGGAAAAATATGCCAGAGTGTCTGAAGAAATTGCTAAAATTGCCAGAGAGTTTGTTCCAACTATTGAGCGGGCGAGTATTGATGAGATGTATCTGGATTTGAGTTTTTCCGGCAGTTATGGAAAAGCGGCAGAATTTTGCCAGAAAATAAAAAAAGAAATAACGGACAAGGAAAAGCTGACTTGTTCAGTCGGCATCGGGCCGAATAAATTAATCGCCAAGATCGCCTCTGATACGCAGAAACCTAATGGGTTAACTGTGGTTGGCGCAGATGAAGAAAAAACTTGTACTGAGCTTGCCGAAGTATTTCTCGAGTCGCTTTTTATCCGGCAGATTCCCGGCATTGGGCCAAAAACAGAAATAAGGCTTCAGGAATTGGGAATATTCTTAGTCCGCGATTTGAAAAAATTATCTTTGGAGAAATTAAAAGAAAAGTTCGGTAAGTGGGGCGAGGACATGTATTATAAGGCGCGGGGAATTGATGATTCGCCGGTTGTTGAAGAGTATGAGGCTAAGTCGATTGGTGAGCAGGAAACCTTTCCGCAAAATACATTAGACCCAAATTTTATTATCGGCCGGTTAACGGCAATGTGCGAAAATGTCATCGGGCGGATGAAAAGAGATGGTTTTAAGGAGTTTAGAACAATCGCGCTGACCGTGCGCTTTGGCGGTTTTGAAACTAAAACCCGCGCCCATACTCTGAAATCTCCGGCTGATTCCGCGGACGCGCTAAAAAAAGAAGCGCTGAAATTAATGATGCCCTTTTTCGACAAAAGAGAGAATCCGAGTAATAAATTGATCAGATTAATCGGGGTGAGAGTTGAAAAATTGGAATAAAGATTCTAACGCGTTATGAAAAGACAAATAGCAAAAGCGAATAATCGCAGTTTCACTTTAATTGAACTATTGGTTGTTATCGTCATCATCGGCATTTTGGCCACGATTATTTTAGTTGCCACTAATTCGGCGAGGGTTAAAGCCCGCGACGTGAAAAGGAAGGCGGAGATTTCTCAAATCGGCAGGCTTCTTATGGGTTCGTCTTGTTATCTGCCGAACGCCGGCGCCGGCGATTATGATATTTTGGATTTAGCCAATGAGTTGAAAACGAAATACCCGCAGTATGCGCAGTACGCCACAATGATTTCCAAAGATCCCAAGACGGGAACCGAGAGCAAGTCTTTTTATCATTATCAGGTAACTGTTGACGGTCAGCATTGCATTTTATATGCCAATTTGGAGAATCTTAATGAGAAAATCACTTTGCCTGATTTGACTGTGCCGACGCCCGGCGGCGGCGCGGGAACGCTTAAGGCGAATGTTGATGGTTGGAACGGAACGCCGATATATTATCAGGTGGGAAAGTAGGATAAAATTAAATAATATTCAGTCGGCGGAAAGGAAATCTGATTAATTTAGCAAAAAAACTCTTGGCGGTCGTCCGGCCGCTTTTTTGTTGGCCGGAGCGTGGTATACTAAAGACAGGTTATTGTTTGTTGGAAATATGCATCCCATTAGAAATTACGGCTGCAATAAGTGAAAGATCAAAATTATATGGCCGATAAAAATTTAAATTATCAACAAACTTTTCTGCGAAGCAAATTGCAGGCCGTTTCTAACGGGATAAAAAAATCAGCTACCGAATTTTTACTTCCCCAGGCCTACAAAGAAATTTGGCAGAGAGGCGAAGAGTATGTTGATTGGAAAACGGTTAAACCGGTTGGTTCAAATGAAGCTAAGATAAAAGCGGCGGTGAGGGGAAAGAAAGATGAATATATCGTGATTTTAGAGTTTACCAAAGCTGGTATTGCCAAGCAGTGCAACTGCGCTTATTCTCAAGGTGGGCCGCCGTCGAGGCCGGCTTGCAAACACATGGTGGCAACGGCGATTTTTTGGGATGAAAAAAGGGGTTTGAGTCGGCCAAGCAAAAAAGATATCGGTTTGTATACGATTGCGCCGCCTTCAATCTCGAGGCAGTCCATAATTAGTCTGTTCAAAAATCCGCTTAGAGCGGATTTAGACAAAATTAGGATTCTGGTTGAATATTCTTCCTGGTCGCCGCAGCCACATTCGCGATTACCGAATTCGCCCAAAATAGTTTCCAGTCTTCGGCGTCCATTGAAAGCCAGCGAAATAAAAAAGGCGTTAGCGGAAATGGAAAGATGGTCCAAGAGATCGCTTTACGACCCATATTTCTGCGCCGGGGAAATGTCGGCGGCTTTCTGTGAGCTGCTTGATGTTGTCAAAAAAAGATTGGCTGTTTCAAAACCGAAAGACGTTATTCTTATTATGGCGCTTCTGGTCGACTGGTTTTACAAAAAATTTAACAAAATCACCGATTGTTCCGAGGGGGTTTGGATTTTCCCGCCGGTTAGAATTGGCAGTCTTGTTTCAACGCTTTTAAGGAAATATCCGCGGGAGCCTGTCTGGCAGAATTTCAGGCAAATTGTGAAATCAGCCGGGGCGGCCGCAGGGGTGCGGGGTCTAGACGAAAAGGGGGTAGCCGGGTGGGTCAATGAGCGATTACGAAAAAGTGCCGTTGTGTAATAAAAAAAATTAAAATAATTATCAAGTCGCGTTTTTAGCCACCGTAGCTTTTGCTAACTGGCGGAGGGCGATTTCAGAAATAATTTTATGATTATTTCTAGTCCAGCTTTTGAGAACGGCGGGCATATCCTCAAATAATATACGTGCGACGGTGATAATGCGAACCCGCCTCTTAAAATTAATAATATTCCGGAGGGGACGAAAAGTTTAGTTTTGGTCGTTGATGATTCTGATTCATCTGTAGGCACCTGGATTCATTGGGTAGTTTGGAATATCGATCCAAAAACGGTTACGATTGAAAGCGGTTCGGTTCCTTCCGGCGCTATTGAGGGCTTAACCAGTTTTGGCAATATTGGGTACGGAGGCCCGTGTCCTGCGGGAGGAGCGCATCGGTATATTTTTAAATTGTTTGCTCTTGATACGAGCCTGGAACTTAAGTATGGCGCAGCGTATCAGGAGTTAGACCAGATGATGAGCGGACATATTTTAGCTCGGGCGGAACTTGTTGGTCGATATGAACGCAGCTCGTTGTGGTAATATTAAAAAAATGAATTTATCTGCCTTGAAAAATGTGTTGCAGGGTGAGCCAAAATACCGCCTTAAGCAAGTGAAAGAGGCGGTATTTGTTGATTTTGTCGAAAGTTGGGCGGAGGCGATGACACTTTCCGTTGGATTGCGCGGTAAGCTTAATGAACAATGCCCTCTTTACATTGAGGCAGAAATATATCCGTCAAAAGATGGACAGACCGCGAAAGCTGTAATCGTTCTTGAGGATGGATTAAAGATCGAAAGTGTTTTGATGCGATATGAGGAGGGCAGGAACACAATCTGTATTTCTTCGCAGGTCGGCTGCGCCTTAGGGTGTAATTTTTGCGCTACTGGGAAGATGGGTTTTAAGAGAAACCTGACTGTCGATGAAATTGTTGAGCAGGTTCTGTTTTGGGCGCGCCTGCTAGCACATTCGCCCGCCCGGCACGTCTTCGGCGAAACCGTGGCGGACGAGCGTGGCGATAGCGGGCAAGAGCACCGGCAGAAAACGCCGAGGACAGACCTCGGCATTTGCCGAGGTCTATCCTCGGCCAATCAGACCTCAAAAATCACGAATCTTGTTTTCATGGGCATGGGGGAGCCGTTTTTAAATTATGATAATGTTCTTGAATCAATTCATGTTTTGAATGACAAAGACGGATTCAATCTGGGTGCTCGGCATTTTTCCATCTCGACCGTTGGAATTATTGACGGAATAAAAAAATTGACTGGCGAGCCTTTGCAGATTAATTTAGCAATTTCTCTGCACGCGCCGACTGACGAACTGCGTTCGAAATTAATGCCAGTTGGCAAAGAATATACTATTCCTAAAATATTGGCTGCCGTCGACGGGTATATTGAAAAAACCAACAGAAAGGTTATGTTTGAATATATTATGATTGATGGCGTTAATGACAATGAGAAGCAGGCGCGACAATTGGCGGAATTGATGAAGAAGCCTTTATATTTTATAAACCTAATTCCTTGCAATCCGGTTGGCGATTTTAAGCCTTCGCCCCAAGCCAAAATCGAGAAATTCAAAAATATTTTAAAAGACGCCGGCGTTCAGGTTAACCAACGATACAGTTTTGGGCAGGATATTAACGCCGCCTGTGGGCAATTAGCGGGGAGGGGGGAGTGACAATAAAAAAAACGGCCCCTTCGGACCGTTTATATTTGAGAACGTTTTTTGCGATTATACCGGGCAAGAAATAGATTGCCGTGCCGATCTATGAGGTGATAGGCGATAAAACCGAATTCTTTCAGCCAGTAAACCCATGGTAGTTGATAACGCAACAGCTTGGTTTTAATCTGTATCCCGTGGGCCAGCCAAAAGGTTATTTTAAATCGGATGGCATGTTGCCATTGGGTCACTATGGTAAATTTTGGCGCGATTATGCCGTTGTCGGCGCACACCCGGAGGGTAGATGAAATGTCGGTGAAGGTATCCAGGGAATCATCCGCCAGCAGAATTTTTTCAAGCGGTACGCTTCGAGCAGTAAGCCAGTCTGCCATCAATCTCGCGGCAGGAATGGTTTGGATGTTCGGCGGCATATAAACTCCACCGGTTGTGACGATTAAATCGTATTGGCCGGTTTTCCAGCAATTAAGCCCGGCCAGCAGTCTTTTAGGGGTTGCAGCTTCATCGAGTTTATTAACCGGTTCCATTCCGCCAGCGGGAATCAGTAATATTCGTATCACTTATATTGCTCCTTACCCCAGTATTATTAAGAACCAATATAAATATATAATAATACAATAATTATATTTTGTCAACGTTCAGATGTTAACTAAATTAACTAAGCGCAAAAAGGAAATTAATTTTATGGCAAATAAAAAACAATTCGTCATAGATTTAGGAGGATCGGCGGTTTGTCCGGACGGAATTGATGTCGAATTTTTGAAGCGGTTTCGCGAATTTATAAAAAGGAAAATAGGGGAAGGATATCAGTTTATTATTGTGGTCGGCGGCGGAAAGATTTGTCGCCAGTATCAAAAAGCGGCTGGCGAGATTGGCGATATTGCGGATAAAGAAAAAGACTGGGTTGGAATTTTCGCGACTCGGCTGAACGCGCGTTTGCTGAGGGCGATATTTTGTGACGTGGCGCATCCTGATTTATTTGATGAACGTTTTAAGATGAAGTCTTTCCGCCGACGGAGCGGCGGAATTTCTTCTTTCGGGTCGCCCGAAATAAAAGAATTCGGCGACTATTCAATAATTATCGGCTCTGGTTGGGAGCCCGGTTCGTCAACGGATTATATGGCCATTCAGATTGCCGCTGACTTTAAAATTGACACGGTTATAAATTTGGGCAAGCCGGATTATATTTATACCTCTGACCCCGGAAAAGATTCTGGCGCCAAGCCGATTGAAAAACTCTCTTGGGCTGATTATTGGAAGATGACTCCTTCCGAATGGACGCCAGGTTTAAACTTTCCGCTCGACCCAATAGCGGCAAAATTAGCTGAGAAAGAAAACATTAAAATAATTGTCGCCGGAGCCAAGGACTTGGATAATTTGGAGAAAATTTTGGAAGGAAAAGAATTTAAAGGAACAGCATTGTATTAAAAAACCGCTGGATTTCAGCGGTTACGGGCGGCGGCTACCGTCTTTCAATTTCGATTTCTTCCATGACAGATTTTTGCCAGGCCTGGATTTTTAAAGCCAGCAAGAAAGTTTCTTCGTATTGTTCCTGGGTTGGTTCGCCCGTGAAGATGTACTTTTGCGCCAAATAGGGAATTCCTGAATACTTTGTTAACAGTTCGATGGCGAAAGAACCCATCAGAACGGAAAGGAGTTACGCCTGTTGCTGGCTAAGCAGAATTAAGGCGGCGAAACCGGCCAATATAATCATTATCGGAAAAGTTAACTTATTCACCGGATATTTTTTGGGACAGAGTGACCGTGCAAAGATTGCAACCAGATAGATCACGCCGATAAAATTTAGAATTATGGGCAGCAGATAGCCGGTGAACGGAAGCGCGCAGATAATATAGAGATTAAACAGCAATGTAGTAATGATTAAAACCGAACCGCAGTTGCTATTATATGGACTCGTTTGCTTTAATTTCTCAAGACAGGGGAATTTGGGATTATTTCTTGTTATGATATTGACTAATTTGTGCTCGCAGGCGTGCCATTGTTTCCACAGACTGTTCTTTCGCAGCAGCGTTGGTACTGACCACAGTATGTTTCCGGCGGCAAAAGCTGACAGCAAAATGAATAAACTGGCCCAGATATCTAAGGCTAATCCAATCTCCGCGTAAAAAATAAGGGCTAAGATATAGAGTATCGCGGAAATAATCCAAGAGTTTACGGGAGAATCAACCTCTTCTTCTTTCACATCGTAATTTCTGGTGGCGAATCGGTTTATCTCTGTGTTTATTGTGGCGGTGATTTCGAATCCGGAATTATTCGCCTTGCCGGTCATCTGCAATTTTTCCATCCATCCTCCTTGGGTTTTCGCCGGGTTAGATTTTTAAAGAGCTGTTTATTTAGAATAATGCGATAAACGTTGTTATGTCAATCGAATTCAAAATTCTAAAAAAGTCAAAAAAGAGCCGGGCGAGGCTGGGGATTTTAAAAACCGAACATGGGATTATTGAGACGCCTTCTTTGGTTCCGGTTGCGACGCAGGCAACACTCAAAGCTTTGACTAGCGAAGAAGCCCTGGAAACCAAGTCACAGATTTTAATCGCCAACACTTTCCATCTGCATCTCAAGCCGGGCGAGAAAATCGTAAAGGCGGCCGGCGGTTTGCACAAATTTATGAATTGGTCCGGGCCGCTAATGACCGACTCCGGCGGTTTTCAGGTTTTTAGCCTGGGATTTGGCAAGGATTTCCAGGTCGGAAAAATTTTGAAATATTTTCCGGGTTCCAAAAAAGAAGTCATAATGCCTAAGGCCAATCCCAAGTCTTTGAAAATTACTCCCGACGGTGTTCGTTTTAAATCGTTTTTAGGCGGCCACGAATTATTTATCGGGCCCAGGGAATCGATAAAGATTCAGGAGGCGCTGGGGGCGGATATTATTTTCACCTTTGACGAATGCACGGCGCCTCTAGTTTCTTTCAAATACGCAAAGGAAGCAATCGAAAGAACGCACCGCTGGGCTAAAATCTGTTTGGAAACAAGAAAAACTCGCCAGGCGCTTTTCGGAATTGTTCAGGGGTCGAGATTCAAATCTCTTCGGGAAGAAAGCGCTAAATTCATTAATTCATTAGATTTCGACGGGTTTGGCATTGGCGGCGACTTAGGCAGCACCAAAGAGCAGATGAATAAAATTTTAGATTGGGTTTTGCCTCATTTAGACGAGCAAAAGCCTCGTCATCTTTTGGGCATCGGCCGCCTGGAAGATTTGAAAAACAATGTTCAAAACGGCATGGATTTGTTTGATTGTACTGCCCCGACCCAATATGGCCGACATGGAGTCGCTTTTACCTCTTTCGGAAAACTAAATCTGCGCCAGACGAAATTTCTGAAAGACAAAAAACCGCTTGACAGCAAGTGTCATTGCTCTGTTTGCCAAACGTACAAGCGGAACTATCTCGCGCACCTGATAAGAGCCGGGGAAATTACCGGCTTAAGAATGCTGAGTTTCCACAACCTTCATTTTTTCAACACAATAGTCGAGAATCTGAGAAAAGAGATCAAGCGGGAAAACATCTAAGTTTTCATTTGGCGATGGA